>JANQGP010000246.1 GCA_028277265.1 Woeseiaceae bacterium
CATGACGGCCCGCGGCCTGTTCCGGATGGACCCGGCAACGATGCAGGCAGAGCATGTCGCCGCGAGCGGCAATGTCAGCGTCCTGGACATTCAGATCGCAGACGATGGCGCCCTCTGGTACTCGACGTTCGGCAGCGGCGTCTGGCGCTACGACCCGGCCACGGAAACGCTGGATAACTTCCCGGCACCACAGAAGACGTCCGTCTATTCGCTAGACACCTGGGAAGACGGCAGTGTGTGGTACGTCGCCGATGGGGTCGGCCTCGTGAACCTGGTGCCGGACGGGCAAGGCGGCTTCGAGCAGACAGTCGTGCCGGTCGACGACCATGTGAGCAACCGCCTGTTCAACCACATCCGGCTGACGGCTGCGGACCAGGCCTGGTTTGCCACCGAAGAGGGCGGATTATTCCATTTCACTCACGGTCAGTTCGTCAACTTCGGCGAGGACACGCCCCTGGCAGACCAGACGGTTTACCTCGTCGAACCGCTGGACAACGGCACCGTCGTCGTTGGCGGTGAGCAGGGTTTGTACCAGTTCCGTCCCGGCGGCGATCGGTTCGTACACTACAACCAGCAAGTCGGCTTCATCGGTCTCGAGACCAACGTTCATGCGACGTTCGTCGATTCCGCGGGCTTCCTCTGGATCGGTACGGTCGACGGCGCAACACGCATGGACACGCGTCTGGCCATGCCGACGCCGCTCCAGCCCACACCGACCATCGTCCGGGTCGAAACCGAGGTCGATGGCCGGCAAATTCTCGATCACGAGGAGTTGTCGCCGAGCGACTACGGCGCCCATATCGAATACGCGGCGATCTCCCTGCTAAACCCCAAGGGGATGCAATACAGCTACAAGCTCGTCGGCGAGGACGCGTCATGGGGGTCGCCGACCACCAACCGCTCGGTCAGCTATCCGCGCGTGCCCCCGGGTCAATACAAGTTCCAGGTGCGGGCGCGCCACCCTGGCGGGGACTGGAGCGAAAACGTCGCAAGCTATCACTTCTCTGTCTTGCCGCATCTCTGGCAGCAACCCTGGTTCATTTTCTTCGCGACCGTCACGGGTCTGCTCGCGTTGCGGGCTTTCATGCTTTACCGGACGCGAAACATCGAGTGGATGAACGAACGACTGCGTGCGCAGGTAGAGGAGCGAACGCGCTCTATCGAGCAGGCGCGCCGGAGCCTGCAGGAGAGCAACGATCGTCTGTCGCAGGAGATCAATGCTCGCAGCGAGCTCGAAACACGTTTCCGGAGTGCGTTCGAGAACGCCCCGATCGGCATGGGACTCCTCGACGCCGACGGGGTATTGTTCGACGCCAATCCGGCGCTGCAGAGCATGTTTCCATCGGTGCTGCTCGACCGCTGCTTCTCGGATGCCATCGAGGAAGGTGACCGCGAGCGGTTTATCGAAGCCTACCGGCAGCTGACGGGCTCGACGACGGACGCACTGCACGAAAAGTTCAATGCGATCGGTCCGGACGCCGACGAACTGCACATTGTCGTTCACGTCTCGCCGGTCCGCTCGGATTGCGGGGAACTGCGGTACAGCGTATTGCAGGTGCAGGACGAGACGGAATCGATCCAGATGACGGTCAGGCTCGAGTACCAGGCGAGCTATGACGAACTGACGGGTTTGCTGAATCGCAGGGCGTTCGAGGCCGAGCTCGAAAAGGCGTGGGAGAACGGCCGTCACGGCAAGGGACCGAGTTTCCTGATGTACATGGACCTGGATCAGTTCAAGGTCGTCAATGATACGTCGGGTCATACAGCGGGCGACCAGTTACTGCGGAAGGTCAGCGGCATAATCCTCAACAGCGTACGCGCCAACGATATCGTCGGGCGGCTCGGCGGCGATGAGTTTGGCGTCATCCTCTGGGAATGCCCGACGAAGTTCGCGAAGCGGATCGCCGAAAACCTGCGCGCCGACATCGAGAATCTGCGTTTTCACTGGGATTCGGAGACCTATCGCATCGGCGTCAGTATCGGTGGCGTGCCGATCGACCCCGGAATCGGCGACATCAATGAGCTACAGCAGCTGGCCGATGCGGCATGCTATGCGGCCAAGGAAGCCGGTCGCAACCGCGTGCACATGGTCGATGGCGACAAGGACTCGGCAAGGGCACATCGCGGGCAGGTAAGGTGGGTCCAGCGCATTCGCGAAGCCATGGACAAGAATCGCTTCGCTATCTACGCGCAGCAGATCAAACCGATCGTTCCGCAACCGGACCAGCCCGAACAGCTCGAGATCCTGCTGCGTCTGCGCGATCCGGACCATCGCAAGCTGATTCCGCCGGGCGCCTTCCTGCCCGCGGTCGAGCGTTACGGTCTGAGTGTGGAGCTCGACAAGTGGGTCATGCAGAGTCTCATGGACACGCTGTATATCCACCAGTCGTTCCGGGCCGAAAAGCGCCAGTTCTGGGTGAACCTGTCGGGCAGCAGTGTGGGCGACCGGCGCTTCGCGGAGTTCCTCAAGGATCTGATGGCGCGTTCGCCATTGCCGCCGGGGACGATCAACTTCGAGATTACGGAAACGGCCGTTATCCGCAGCGTCAACGAGGCCGGCGAGTTGATGGCGGCTCTTCGGGATATGGGCTGCCGCTTCGCGCTCGACGACTTCGGCAGCGGCCTCTCTTCATTCAGCTATCTCAAGAAGCTTCCCGTGGACTTCGTGAAGATCGACGGCATGTTCATACGCGACCTGTTGAATGATGAAACCGATCGAATCTTCGTCAAGTCGATCATTGACATAGCACAGACGCTCGGGATCAGGACGACTGCCGAGTTCGTCGAGAATCCCGAAACCCTGGAAGCCGTTACCGAGCTCGGTGCGGAGTACGCCCAGGGTTTCGCCATTGGCCGGGCATTCGTGCTTGCGCCCTGTTTTGCCCGAGGCAGCGTGCCCAACGCCGCCCCGGCCCTGGCCAGCGACCAGGCGGTTTGAGGTACCGACATGACGGCTGCAACGACTATCATGAAAACAACGGCGAAGCTCGCCGAGTCTATTGCTTCACTGCCGCCGCTCCCGTCGACGGCCCAGAAGATTCTGACCTGCTTCGGCGATGAGTTCATCGACGCAGAAAAGGTTGCTGCCGTCGTCGAGGGAGACCCCGGGATTTGCGCCAAACTGCTCGGTCTGTCGAACTCCGCGTATTTCGGGCTCGTCGAACCGGTGAACGACATCCGTGAGGCGATCTCGCGTGTACTCGGTGTCGACACGGTCCGGTCGCTCGTGCTCGCGATGGCGATCCAGCAGACGTTCAACAGCAAGAACTGCCCGGAATTCGACGTCGAGCGGTTCTGGGCCAAGTCATTGCTCGCTGCAGAGTGTTGCAAGAAGATTGCGTTTGCGGACGACCATGCGCACGATAGCGATCGCGATTTCGCCTTTTCGGCTGGCTTGTGTCACAACCTCGGGCTGATGGCACTGGTCCACATCGAGCCGCAGCGCGTCAACAAAGTGCTCACCGCACACCGCCTGACGAACGAAGAAAGCGAGCTGGCCGAACTGTTCGAGGCCGAACTCCATACCAATCACCGCATCATGACGGTCGAGCTCGGCCGCACCTGGTCGCTTCCGGCAACCATGCTCGCTGCCTACCAGTTCAGGGCGTCTCCGCGGGCACGTTGCGACGTCCGCCTCGGGCCGATCGTCGCCGCCGGTATCGCGGCCGCGGAAAACGCCGGGGTCGAGGAGAACCGACGGATCTGCCTCGAAGGCTTCGCCACGGAGTTGGGCATCCCGGCCGGCGATATCCAGGACTTTGCGTTGCTGAGCGATCGCCAGAAAGAAACGATGCAGTCCCTCGCCAGCACCATGACGCGCTAGCATCGACGAGTCATCGGCGATGATCAATTCGGGTGACGAGCGGGATGTAGTCGTACTGGCCATTGCGGACCAGGCAGCTCGGTCCGTCATGCGGGTCGAACTCGAAAAAGCGGGCCTGACTGTCATCGAGGTCGATGACGGGCGAGGTGCCTGCAAGGCGTTCCGGGAGCACAACCCGGCTCTCGTTCTGTTGGCGCATGATTTACCGGTCCAGGACGGCTTCGCGGCCTGTGTGGGAATCCGCCGGTCGCCGAGAGGTGTGGCAGCCCCGGTCCTCATGCTGGTTCCGGACGGCGACGTCGACAGCGTGCGGCGTGCGTATCGGGCCGGCGCGACCGACTATATTGTGTCGCCGATCGACTGGCTCGTATTTGCGCATCGTCTTCGGTACGTGTTGCGCGCGAGCAAAGATTATCAGCGGCTCAGACACATCGAGATCAAGAACGACGTCCTGCTGAACGCGCTGCCGGACTGTGTCGTCGTGCTCGATCGCGACGACATGGTGACGGACTTCGTGCCTGGCCAGTTCAAGAGTCCGCTTCCCGCGCAGCCGGATGGACCGTTTCGAATCGGCGATTGGCTTCCGGCAAGCATCGCGCAGGCCTGGACGAATGCCCAGAGGACCGTGTGCAGAAGCGGAAAGCCGGTCAGTATGGAATTCGCACTCGACGATCTCGACGGACGTCGCAGCTACTATGAAGCGAGGTTTACGCAATCGATCGACGACAGCATTGTCGCGACGGTTTCCGAAATCACCGATCGCAAGCGCGCTGATCAACGCATTCGCAGACTGGCGTTCTATGACAACCTGACCGGGCTGCCGAATCGGCAGGCCTTTCGTCACCAGGTCGACGGCTTGCTCCGTGATGCGCGTGAGACGGATTCACGTGTCGCAGTCGTTTGCATCGATCTCGACAATTTCAAGCGCATCAACGATACGCTGGGGCATACGATTGGGGACGGTGTGCTCAGGTCGGTCGCCGAACGACTCTCGAAATCCGTGCGCCGTCGTTCGGACTGCGGGCGCGAGGACGAGATTCCGACCGGTGTTGCAAGGCTCGGCGGCGACGAGTTTGCATTTGCTATCCACGATTTCGATGACGACGGCGTGCTGCGTTCGATTGCCGAACGCGTCGGTGACCAGCTGCGCAAGCCGGTTACGCATGCCGGCCACGAGTTCGTCGTCACGCCCAGCATCGGAATCTCGGTGTTTCCGGAAGACGGCGAGAGTGTCGAAGAGCTGCTGAAGAATGCCGACGTTGCGATGTACCAGGCCAAGGATGCGGGACGTGACCGCGTACGTTTCTACTCCGGGACCATGAGTATCCGGTCGATGCATGGTCTTGCTCTGGAGAGGGATCTCCGCAAAGCGCTGGACCGCGACGCGTTCGAACTTCACTATCAGCCGAAACTCGAGCTCGAGTCGGGAAAGCTCGTTGGTGCCGAAGCGCTGATTCGCTGGCAGGATGAGGAAGGATCGTTCATCCCGCCGGGTACGTTCATACCGGCGGCCGAAGAGTCCGGGCTGATCATCCCGATCGGCGACTGGATACTGCGCGAAGCCTGCCGACAAGCGAATCGTTGGCACCAGAAGTACAGCGCCGCGCCGCGAATTGCCGTCAATATTTCCAGCCAGCAGTTCTACCAGAGCGACCTGCAACAGACGGTCATGAAGGCCCTGTTCGAAGCCGGCGCCAGGCCGAGCCTGCTGCAACTCGAGCTCACGGAGAGCATCCTCATGCGCGACGTGGACAAGACGATCGCAATGCTCGAGTATCTCAAGAACACTGGCATCACTCTCGCGATCGACGATTTCGGGACAGGGTATTCATCGTTGAGCTACCTCAAGCGATTCCCGATCGATGCGCTGAAGATCGACCGGTCGTTCGTCATGGATCTCGAAGCCAGCAACGACAGTGCGACCATTTGTTCGGCAATTATCGCGATGGCGCGTGAGCTCGGCCTTACGGTGATCGCGGAGGGCGTGGAGACGATTCCACAGGCCGACTTTCTGAGAGCGCAGGAGTGCGACCAGATCCAGGGTTACCTGTTCAGCAAGCCGCTGCCGGCTACCGAGTTCGAACAGCGTTTTCTCGCAGGTTCGGATACGCGTTTTGCGCTCGGCACGGCGGGCTAGTGCTACCATGGGCCGCTCATGGCGACCCGGCGTTCATTTCTGAAGCTTGCACTGGCAGCATCCCTGGGTGCGGCGGCTCCCGTGCTCGGCGAGTCGCGGCGGCTGGAAAGGCGTCGCATTCCCGGAACCGACGAGTTTCTGTCCAGTGTCTCGCTGGGCAATTCCAATGCGTTTCGTAGCGGCGATTTCGATACGGCGCGCGAAATTCTCGACATCTATCTTGGCAGCGGCGGCCGGTATGTCGATTGTGGCGGAGACGGAGCGTTGCTCGTGGCCAGCACGGCCCGCTCCCTTGGCTACGTGGACGAGGTCTTCCTGGGCAGTTACTTCCTCGGCGCGGAACCCGATGCATCGGAGGAGCAAGCGCGTCAGCTTCGCGCTACGGCCGGCAAGACGTCGCTCGACCTGATGCACTCGTATCCCGAAGACGGCGTCCCGAACTGGAATACGTTCCGTCGCTGGAAAGACGAGGGACTGACGCGCTATATCGGCGTCGCCAGGCACAACGTGCGCTTCTACGAGATGATGATGAAGCTCATGCGAACGGGGACGGTCGACTTCATCCAGGTGAATCTGTCGCCCCTCGAGACGGATGCCGAAACCCGAATCCTGCCGATGGCCAGGGACCTGGGCATTGCGGTGACGATCAACAGGCCTTTTGTCAACGGGCAGTATTTCAGCGTCGTGAAGGGTCAGTCCCTGCCGGCATGGGCAACGGAATTCGACTGCATGACCTGGGCGCAGTTCTCGATCAAGTACGTGCTTTCCCACCCTGCCGTGACGTCCGTTCTGACGGAGACGGCAAACCCGAAACACGTGCGCGACAATCTGGGCGGCGGAGTCGGCCGGTTGCCGGACGAGAAGACGCGCGTCAGAATGCGCGAACTTATTCAGAGCTTTGCATAAGGAGCTTGTATGACCCTTGGCGCAGTATCCGGATTTACGATCAGCAACACGGAGAGTATTCCTGGTCGTCGCATCGTCGAGTTCTATGGCGTCGTTACCGGCAACACGGTACGCGCCAAGCATATCGGTCGCGACATCATGGCCGGCCTCAAGAATGTGGTCGGCGGGGAACTCAAGGGCTATACCGAATTGCTGCAGGACTCTCGTGAAGAAGCGACCGAGCGCATGATTCTGCAGGCGCAGTCGATGGGGGCAAACGCCGTGGTCAACGTGCGCTTTGCAACCAGCTCTATCTCCCAGGGAGCCGCCGAACTGTTTGCCTACGGGACCGCCGTGCGGGTCGAGTAGCGTGGAACCCGGTACTTTCGAAAGGCTCAACCTGTTCTTCAACATTGGCCTGCCGGTCCTGGCGCTGCTGCTGGCGTACGTTGCCGGGAGCCTGCTCGAGCGGCGGCATTTTTCGAGCATCCGCAAGCGCGAGGAAGAGCATTTCGGCTTTCCGGTCGTGACGTTCGATCGAATGCCGCCGGACTGGGAGGCCGCGTCATCGCGGCTCGTCAGCGGCAGCATCGTCATTTCACTCGACTATTTCAAACGCGTGATTGCCGGGCTTCGAGCGATCGTGGGCGGGCGCGTCAAGACCTACGAGCCGCTGCTCGAGCGTGCCCGGCGCGAGGCCTTGCTGCGTATGATCGAAGCAGCGCGACAGGACGGTTACGACGGCATCTACGGCGTACGACTTGAGACGTCGCGGCTCGCAAATGCGAGCGGCGACGGCAAGGGTACGGCAGGCGTCGAGATGCTGGCGTTCGGGACGGCCGTGAAATTCGATACACGTTTCGATTCCGGCAATCGCTTTTGAAGTACGTCGCGAAGAAACCTGAGGACGGCATCAACGTCAGCGATACGCACCCTCTGGTGGAGGCCGGTACGCTCGTTGTCGGGCTCAGCCTGATCTTTCTTGCCATTGTCGTCGTGCTCGTGTTCCTCGTGGAAATTGCCCTTTACCTCGTACCGGTCGAAAAGGAGGTTGCGCTGTTCGAGGACTGGTTGCCCGAAGACCTCGTTACCGTGGCACCGAACGACGAACGGCTGGGACGGACGCAGCTTCTCGTCGATCGACTGGCCACTCATTGGGGCGATTCACCCTACAGCTTTCGCGTCGAAATAAACGACTCGTCGGTTGCCAACGCCATGGCTCTTCCCGGCGGGCTGATCATCGTAACGACGGGACTGCTCGACGAAGTCGAATCGGAGAACGAGTTGGCCTTCGTACTCGGGCACGAGCTCGGCCACTTCAGGAACCGCGACCACCTGCGCTCACTCGGACGAGGCATCGTGCTGTCGCTGGTCATTGCCGTCACGACCGGCCGCGATGTTTCGAACATCGGCCTGAACATTGCGGACCTTGCGCTTCGCGGCTTCAGCCGCAGGCAGGAAGCCGCGGCTGACGAGTTCGGGCTCGAACTCGTGTACACGAACTACGGTCACGTCGATGAAGCCTGGCGTCTGTTCGAACGGTGGGACGAGCGCGATGGTGAGTCGCTCGGTGTCGCTTCCTACCTGTCGACTCATCCGCAGGCGGACGACCGTATCGAGAACCTGGAGCGTCTGGCTGCAGAGCAGGGATGGCCGACGGCGGGCCGAGTCACGCCGCTGCGCTGGTAGCGACCCGAGCAAAAAGCCCCGCTACCAGGCGGTAGCGGGGCTGAGCCAATCGACAAGTCCTGCGGGGGAGTGGTCGACTTGTCGCCTTCAGGGCTCGAGCAGGTGTACGCCGATCTTGTAGGCAGTGAAGACGTTGGCGCTTGCGTCATAAAGGCCGCGGGCGTGCATCGAGCGCGCCGCCGTCGCGCCATTGAGGCTCATACCCAGGTCCCCGACGAAGTCGGCGAAATCCGAATACATCCGCAGGCTGTCCGCGCTCTTGATGTAAAAGGCTTTGCGACCCGTCGTACGCGGCACGATCGTCGTGTCGGAGGGGAGTTCCGTCAGGTCGATCAGTACCGGCCCCTGTTTGATGTAACGGCGCTGGTCGATGTCCGCGTTGTCGTTGTCGAGGACCAGGCCGTCCGGGCCGATACTCGTGAACGGCGCCGTCGTGCCGTCGGTGCCCCAGCCAACGCCGAGCGCGCTGCGTACATCCGTATAGTCGATCACGGTTCGGCCGTTGAAATCGGGCGGCGCCATGCCGAATGCACTGGGGAAGCCCCTGGCGACGATCGGCTTGCCCTCGGCGAAGTCCGCCAGTGTCAGGCTGCCCGTGGCGATCTCGTAGTTGTCCGGGTCGGCATCCTGATCCGGCGTCGTACCTGTGCCCGCGAAGTCGAAGATGTCGACGCGGCGGCGGTCGATACTGTGCAGCGTGATGTCGGCCTGTCCCGCGACCGCAGTGTTGACGATGCCCGAGAGGTAGGTCAGGTGCATGCGCACCGAGCCCTGGGTTGCGTCGAACAGGATCTGCGGGGCGTTCGCATCGACGGTTGGAGCGCCACTCTGCGATCCGCGAATCGTGACCCGCTGGCCGATCGAGATGGCATCGATGCCGAGATCGCTGTGGCGATCGCCGTCCCGGAAGACCCGGGTGTCCGGCCCGATCTCTACCACGACGTCGTCATGGAAGTGAGCGCGACGGTCGCTGGGAACGATCGTGGCGCCGCGGACGGTCAGGAAATTACCTTCGCGCCTGATGACGTTGCCGACAACAGCGTCGCGGTCGATACCGGGAGCGCTCGATCCGGCAAGCACGATATCGGCAGTGAAGCTGCGCTCGGCGACATTCAGCGTGCCGCCGGCAACGGTCGGCGTTCCCGGGCCAGCGGCATTCAATGCGCGCAAGCCCTCGGCACCGACGTACATGGCTTCATCGACCTCGAACTCCGTTTCGTCGGTGACGTGCACGGTCACGCGCCCGAACTCGCCCTGTCGACCATGGAACGGCCTGAGTGCCACGGTGTAGGCCATCTCGTCTTCGCTGACGCTGACAAGCGGGCCGCGGACGCGAACGTCCTTTTCATCGACGGGAGCGACCTCGGCCAGTATGAACGGTTCCGATACGGCTTCGGCCGGCGTTGGCGTTATGTCGACCGTGTGTGAGGCCGCCAGGTCGAAGTCCAGTTGCAGCAGTGCCGGCCGGCCTTTCGTGACGATCAGGCGGTCACGATCCGATAGCTGAATCCTGAGTTCGGTCTGCGCCAGCAAGGCGCCGTCCATGCCGTAGACGTCGGCCTCTTTGGATGCGCCACCGGCTTCGACGAAGACCTCCGCATCGGAGTAATCGAGGCGAATCGTGCCCGACACGTACGTGGCAGGCGGTATCGTCGCCGCCGTGACGAGCTCGGTCAGGTCCACGTAGTCCGTGAAGTTGATGCGGGTACTCCGCGGAAGCGTCTCGACGATGCGGCCGTTCGCGGTCTCCAACTGTAGCGAAAGCACGTCCACCGTGTAATTGAGGAAGTCCCCGTCCGCATCGGTCAGTGCGACGAGCACCGTACCGCATTCGTCGAACGTGGCGGGATTCGCAGGATCGCAAGTAACGGTCGGATCGGGCGTATCCAGCGCCGTCGTCCCGGCGCCACCGCCGCACGCAGCGAGCATCAGCGTGGCGACGAACAGCCATCCCTTGTGAGCGAGTTTCATGGCAATCTCCTTGTGCGCGTGTGTCTCGTTTCAGGGCTATAACGGGGCTGCCGGAAATCGGTTGACCGGCGGTAGGGATCCGCCCTTATGTAAACCGGGCGATTGGATTAGAATCCAAAAAAATACAGCGACTTAGCTTGTATTCCTCAGCCAAGCTGTCAAAATGCCATTCCGTATATGACGAATCCGTCCGACACCACGACCGCTACGGGTTTTCACCACCGCAAGCCGCGCGCCGGAGAACGAACTCGCGGTGCGGTCGATGCCATGCAGACCAAGATTGCGGTCAGCGTCCAGAACCTCGATCCGGCCGGTTATCTCGAACAGCTTCAGGCCGTGGTGGAAGAACTGCCCGAAGCGACCGGCGCCGATGCGGCGTTCATCGCGCTCATCGACGAGGACGGCGAGGCCATCGAGTCGGTTCTTGCATCCGGCACGGGTTTTGCCCAGTGTCGGCCGGCACTGCTCGAAAAGGAGCGGCTGCAGGATTGGCGGTGGTTGCGCAATCGCCTTGGCCATCTGCGCGTTGTCGAGGTCGCCGACACATTGAGCGGTCCGAGGGCGGCGCAAGACGATCTCGAGCGGCTCAACGAACTGCATATCGGCGCCTCCCTGATCATCGGATTCTCGGTCAGCGGGGAGATTGCCGGCTTTCTCGGTATCGCCAACGAACGGCCGGTCGAGAACTGGGATGCGAACCTGCACCTGCTCATGAAGCTCTTCGGCTCCTCGCTCGCCGTCGGTCTCGAACGCGTTCGCGACAAGCAGATTCTCGACGAACTGCGCGAGCGCAATTCGCTCGTCGCGCAGACGGCCAATGACGGCATCTGGGATTTTGACGGCGATAGCAAGCGCATCAACCTGTCGAGGCGCTGGAAAGTCATGCTCGGCTACGACCCGGACGACGGCGACGTCATGCTCGACTGGTACAACCTCGTGCATCCGGACGATATCGCCCGGGTACAAAACCGTATGCGGGACCACCTGGAAGGCAAGTATCCCTTCTTCGAGTCCGTACACCGCATGAAGCACCAGAGCGGCGAATGGCGATGGATGAAGAGCCGCGCCAAGGCCGTCATCGACGAGCACGGTCGCCTGCTGCGCCTGTTGGGTGTCGAGGTCGATATCACGGAACGCAAGCTCTATGAAGATGCGCTGTTCCGAGAGAAGGAAAGCGCGCAGATCACGCTGCAGTCGATCGGCGATGGCGTCATCACGACCGACTCCAAGTGCAATGTCGAGTACGTCAATCCGGTTGCCGAGGAACTGACCGGATGGAAAGTCGACGATGCGAGCGGCCGCCCGATCGATGAGATCTTCCGCGGTTTCCACGAGGAAACCTGCGAACCGCTCGAGAACCCGCTTGCGGTATCGATTCGCCGTGATCGCGCGATCAAGTCGGTGCGACCGACGCTTCTGATTCGCCGTGACGGGAACGAGCTCTATATCGAAAGCACGGCATCGCCGATTCGCGACGGCAAGGGCATCGTGACGGGCGGCGTTCTGGTATTCCATGACGTCTCGGAATCGCGGGACCTCAACCGTCGCCTGAGTTATCACGCGAGCCACGACATATTGACGGGTCTCGTGAATCGCGCCGAGTTCGAGAATCGCGTCGAACGTGCACTCAAGAGCGCGAAGGCAAGGGAGACTTCCTACGCGCTCCTTTACCTCGACCTCGACCAGTTCAAGATCGTCAACGATTCGTGTGGCCACAGCGCCGGCGATGCGTTGCTCGGCCAGTTGGGGACCTTGCTGAAATCGAAGATCCGCTGGCGTGACACCCTGGCGCGTCTTGGTGGGGACGAGTTCGGCGTGCTGCTCGAAAGCTGTACGCTCGACGAGGCCATGAATACCGCCGAAACGCTGCGCATGGCGATCGGCGAGTACAAGTTCGTCTGGGAGGGACGGACGTTTCGACTCGGCGTCAGTATCGGTGTCGTGCCGATCACGGCCGACAACGAGGACGTTGCCGCGTTGCTGACCGCCGCCGACAGCGCCTGCGCGGCGGCCAAGGAAGCCGGTCGCAACCGCATTCACAGCTTCCAGGAAAACGATATCGACCTGATGCGCCGCAGGCGAGAAATGCAATGGGCGGCACGTATCAACAATGCGCTCGAGGAGAATCGCTTCGAGCTGTTTCGGCAGACGATTCAGCCGCTGCAGGCGGAGGAAGAGGGCGCGCACTACGAAATCCTGCTGCGCATGCGCGACGAAAACGGCGGGATCATTTCGCCGGGGCTGTTCATCGAGGCCGCGGAACGCTACGGGATTACGCCGAGCATCGATCGATGGGTCATTCGCAGCGCGTTTCGGTGGCTCGTGTCGGAAGCTGACGAGCGCGAGCGCCTGGCGTTGTGTTCGATCAACCTGTCGGGACAGAGTCTCGGCGATGAGAAGTTCCTGCCGTTCGTCGTCGACCAGTTCCAGATGAGCGGCATCGACGCCACGAAGATCTGTTTCGAGATCACGGAAACCGCGGCCATTGCCAGTTATTCCCAGGCCAATCGCTTCATCAATGCGCTGAAAGAACTCGGCTGCAAGTTCGCTCTCGACGACTTCGGCACCGGCCTGTCGTCTTTCGGTTATCTGAAGCATTTCCCGGTCGACTTCCTGAAGATCGACGGCAGCTTCGTCAAAGAGATCCTGCACGACCCGATCGATCGTGAAATGGTGCGGTCGATCAACGAGATCGGGCATCTGACCGGCAAGCAAACGATCGCCGAGTTTGCGGAGAACGAAGAGATCATCACGATGCTGCGCGGCATGGGTATAGATTATGCGCAGGGCTATGGGGTCTCGGAACCCAAACGGGTGACCCGGGCCGTCGCATGATCTGAGGGGCCCCTTTAGTCGATGCGAAACAACATCGACAGGTCGACGGCATCGACGTTCTTGGTCAGCGCGCCGCAGGAAACGTAGTCCACGCCGGTTGCCGCAATGTCGCGAATCGATTGCAGCGTGACGTCGCCGGATGCTTCGAGTTCGGCGGCAAGATAGCCGAAGGCTTTGTTCGTCGTGACCGCCTGGCGCAGCTCATCGAGCGAGAAGTTGTCGAGCAAAACACGCGCTGCACCGGCGTCGAGCGCTTCCAGCAATTCGTCGTGGTTCTCGACTTCGATCTCGACCGGCACATCATCGCCGGACGCCGCGGCCCGTCGGAGCGCCGCGCGAATGCCGCCGGCCGTCCTGACGTGGTTTTCCTTGATGAGTATGGCATCGAAGAGCCCGATGCGATGGTTCTTGCCGCCGCCACATCGGACGGCGTATTTTTGCGCGAGGCGCAGCCCGGGAATCGTCTTTCGCGTATCCAGTATCGCGGCGCCCGTTCCCTCGACCGCGTCGACATAGGTAGCGGTCGTCGTGGCGGTCGCGGACAGGGTTTGCAGGAAATTCAGCGCGGTCCGTTCGCCGCTCAGGATGGCGTGCGCGGGTCCGACGATCTTGCAGATGACGTCGTCCGGCTCTGCTCGCTGGCTGTCACCGATGTACCAGTCGACAATGATCGCCTCATTGAGCTGTCGGAACACCTCGTCGGCCCAGGCCGCGCCGCAGACGATCAGCGACTCGCGAGAGATGATCTGCGCGCCGGCGACCTCGTCCGCATCGACCAGTCCGGCCGTAAGGTCACCGGCCCCGACGTCTTCGGCAAGTGCTGCCGCGACGACGGGGCCGATAGAGGCTTTCGTTGATTCGTCGAGCAATGCGTACCTACATGAACCAGCCGTGGCCGGCGCCGACCATGCTCATGATCATCGGGATGGACATGAGCGTATTGGAGCGCGACGCGAGGAACGCAATATTCTTGGCCCTGGCGACTTCATCGGCGCTGGCTTCGACCATACCGAGTACTTTCTTCTGATTCGGCCAGATGAGCACCCAGACGTTGAACAGCATGATCGTACCGAGCCAGGCACCCACGCCGATCGTCAGGGCGTACTGGTTGATCGGATCCGAGTTCAATCCCAGCATGAACGCGTTCGCGAACTGTTGCTTGTGCATGAGGAATGCGGCGCCCGTGAGCCACGTTGCCAGCGCACCCCAGCGGAACCACGCGAGCGCGCGCGGTGCGACGTACTTCGAGATGCCGGCCGGTCCGGGACCGCCTTCGTCGCCGGCTGCTTCACCCAGCGCGGGCACCTGGACGAAATTGAAGTAGTAGAGGAGGCCGATCCAGGTGATACCTGAAAGAACGTGCAGCCAGATCGTGATCGCCTGTGCGCTCATGCCGGCCACCATGTGATTGCCTTTCGTCACCAGTACGATGATGATGGCGAGCACGAAGCCACCGATGATCGTGCCGACAATACTCTTCAAGGGGTTCATTGTTCGCTTCTCCGAGAATGTTCTGGATTTTGTTAAGGAATTCCGGGTTTTATCGGGAATTTAGCCCTTCGCAGGCTGTCGGTATTATAGAGATTGGGCACACGAAAGGCGAAAAATGTCGGTACAATCGCGGCTTCGCCCGGGAGGTCAGTCAATGCGTTGGATCGTCGTCATAGTGTCGGTCGTTGCCCTGTCGGGCTGCACAGCCCTCGCCGTCGGTGGCGCCGCCGCGGCGGGCTATCAGCTTGGCAAGGATGAGCGGCCGCCGGGCGTCGTCGCGTCCGACAGCGCGATCACGACGAAGATCAAGGGCAAATACGTTGCCGATTCGATCGTGAACGTGTTCAACATCAGCGTGCGGACGTGGGAAGGCACCGTGACCCTGGGTGGCACGGTGGGAAGCTACCTCGCTCGCGAACAGGCCGAGGCGCTGGCGAAGGAAACCGGCGGCGTGACGGCAGTCAACAACCAGATAATCGTCGAGGACAAGAGCCAGTGAGTGTTAACGAACGTATTGAAGAGCAACTCTCTTCACACGATGTTCTTCTGTATATGAAAGGGACTCCGGATTTCCCGCAGTGCGGGTTCTCGGGCCAGGCCGTCGCTGCGTTGAATGCAATCGGCAAGCCCTACGCTTTCGTGAACATCTTCGAAGATCCCGAGATTCGTGAGGGTCTCAAGGAATACTCGAACTGGCCAACGTTTCCGCAGCTCTACGTCAAAGGCGAGTTGATCGGCGGCAGCGACATCATGGTTGAGATGTTCAATTCCGGCGAGTTGAAACAACTCCTCGAAGACGCCTGACTCGTATCACGGTGGCGACACCTCATGAGGCGTCCCCGTGCAAAACGCCCTGTGGCCGGATCGAACTACGGTTGCGGCGGTGCGTTCTCCAGTACCGTTTCAAAGATACTGCGGTACCGATTGACGGCCTCACAGAAGAGGTCGGCCGTCATCTCCGCATCGTATGATGCCGAGTGGGCCTGTGACTCGTCCCATCCCAGGCCGGCGGCAATGGCTGCCCGGGCCAGCACGGT
This sequence comes from Woeseiaceae bacterium, assembly GCA_028277265.1. Classification (GTDB taxonomy): domain Bacteria; phylum Pseudomonadota; class Gammaproteobacteria; order Steroidobacterales; family Woeseiaceae; genus UBA1847. Next base: position 15,869 of record JANQGP010000246.1, read on the forward strand.
CTGCCCGAATGCGACGCCGCAGAGCGTCGCGGTGTCGAAGCAGCTGAACGGATGAAACGGGTTGCGCTTGATCGACGAGCGCGCGACCGCCTCGTTCATGAAGCCGAGGTCGAAATGTGCGTTGTGGCCGACCAGCACGGCGCGCGAGCAACCCTGTTCGCGAATCGACCGGCGGACTTCCCGAAACGTCCGCTGCAGCGCGTCGCGTTCCTCAATGGCGGGACGCAGCGGATGATAGGGATCGATACCGTTGACCGCGAGCGAGGCTTCCTCGAGGTTGGCTCCCTCGAACGGTTTGACGTGGTACCGGATCGTCTCACCGCGCACCATGTTGCCGTGCTCGTCGATCCTGAGCGGAACCGCGGCCAGTTCGAGTAGTGCGTCGGTCTTGCAGTTGAAACCGCCCGTCTCGACGTCGACCACAACCGGGAGAAAACCGCGAAAGCGGTCTGACATGCCAATCAGGTCGGACACTTAGCTGTCGGCCTTGAGCAGATTGCCGTCGAGAATCGCGCTCAATGTGTAGCGAACGCCGAAGCCGGTGAACTTGGTGGCTACGTGCCCGAGACCTCCGTCATTGTCGCCGGCCGAGAGGTCGATATGGACCCAGGGTGTGTCGTTCTCGACGAATTCCGCAAGGAAAGTCGCTGCGTGAATATGATCGCCCGGCGCCTTGACGGCACACTGCAGGAAGTCGGCCGTGTCACTCTTCAGGTCGTCCATGAACTCATCGCCGATCGGGAACGGCCATACGCGTTCGCCGCTATGCTCGCCAATGCTGGTGAGTTCCGCGTGCCACTCGGGACGATTGGTGAAGATCCCCGAGTAACGTTTCGTGATGGCACGTATGCAACTGCCGGTCAGGGTTGCGTAGTCGATGATCAGACCGGGATTCTCCCGGCTCGCCAGCACGAGCGTGTCCGCGAGCGCCATACGGCCTTCCGCATCGGTGTGCACGGTCTGTATGGTCTTGCCGTTCGCTGCCGCGATGACGTCCTGCGATTTATAGGCGTTCGGCCCGGTACGGTTTTCCGTAATGGCCAGCCAGCAGTCCACGGCGATCGGGAGCTGAAGCTCGCTGATCGTGAGAAACGCGCCGAGCGCCACGGCACTGCCCTGCATGTCGCCGTGCATGTCGAGCATGTACTCGAAAGGCTTCAGGTTGGTGCCGCCGGTGTCGAAGATGATGCCTTTGCCGACGAGACTGACGTCCGGCACGGCGTCTTTTGACGCCGGGCGGTAGCGCAGCCGCACGATACCGGCGCTATCGTTATCGTTGCCCTGCGCAACGGCGAGGAAAGCGCCGCATCCAAGCTTGTCCAGCTCTTTGGTCGAATAGCGTTTGTATTGCCAGCCATGTCGTCTGGCGAGATCGCGGGTCAGCGTTCCGTAAGCGGTCGCGTCGAGGACGTTGGGCGGCAAGGCGGTGAGCCAGCGCGCCAGGTTGTTGCCACTTGCCTCTGCTTCAATCCGGCTGGTGTCGAGGCGCTCGTCGAGGCCGAGCAGGCGAATACTCGAGATTTTCTTCGGCGTTGGCTTCGACTTGAGTTCCGGCATGCGAAAGCCCGCCGCGAGCGCAGCCGAGAGAACGCTGCCGACGAACTTCGCCTGTGTCGACGCGTCGAAGCCCGGGGCACAGATGCCGACCGACCCGGCTTTCTGCCGAGTTGCAGCCGAAACCAGTTTGCGCGCCAGCGTCAGCTGGTCGAACGTGCTCGCATCGGCACTCAGGGTTCCTGCAACGACCAGCGTCTGCCGGCGATTGCCGAGTCGCGTCGAGAATGCGGGCACTGAGCCGGCATCGTGGCGACGATAAACGGCCTGCAACCGGGCGCCCTGCGGCAGCTTGGAGAACACGGCCTTGCCGGGCCTGGCCGGTAGTATCAAAAGTAACTGGTCGACGGCTTCGACGGACTTGGCATCGACGCGCCCAAGTTTCTGATATATACGGATATCACGGCTCTCTGGCAGGACGTTTTGCATCGATCAACTGGCTCCCTGAGACGCTTGACCCCCGCTACGCAAACGCCGAATATGTCGCCCCCATAAGCGGCCAGATCGGCCGGTGCGAGGATGCGGGCATCCTAGCAGGACGCATCCGGTAATTCACGCACATAAGGACACTAGGCGGGCAGGTTCCCGACGGACAAATTATGAGCAGTTTCAATCCTTTCGACGATATAGATCCGATCGAAACCGGTGAGTGGCTCGAGTCCATCGACTCGGTACTCACACACCATGGACCGGAGCGCGCCCACTTCCTCCTCAATCGCATGATCGATTTTGCGCGGCGCTCGGGGGCCTACCTGCCGTACAGTCCGAACACGGCGTACCTGAACACGATCAACAAGCGGCGTGAACCGGAGTACCCGGGCGATCGATCGCTCGAACGGCGGATCAAGGCCTACATCCGCTGGAATGCGATGGCGATGGTCGTCAACGCGAACAAGGTCAGCACCGAGTACGGTGGTCACATCTCGAGTTACGCCTCTTCG
>JANQGP010000325.1 GCA_028277265.1 Woeseiaceae bacterium
GTACGGCTTGGTGGCAAAGATGCCGCCATCACTGAAGAGCCCCATGCCGTAAACGTTGGGCCCCATGACCCACTCCGACGCGTCGACGAACATCTCCATGAACCAGCGGTGCGCGCTCCGCGGCCGAATCTCGCAAAGCGTCATCAGGTTCCCGAGCACCATCAGCCGCGGAATGTGATGTGTCCAGCCGTAACGCTGCGCAGTCAGAATCGTATCGTCCAGCGGAGGAATGCCGGTCGTGCCGTCATACCACGCCGCGGTCATCTCGCGTTCATGCCCCCAGAAGTTCGCCCGTTCCTGTCGCTCGCCAACCTCGCGGTAAACGCCGCGCACGAATTCGCGCCAGCCGATCACCTGGCGCACGAAACCCTCGAGACTCTGCAACGGGACCGAGTCGGCGGCGGACATTGCACGACCGATCACCTCGTCCGGCGTCAGTAACCCCATGTTCAGGTACGGACTCAGGACGCTGTGGAAGACGGTGCTCGAGCGCGTCGTCATCGCATCTTCATACGGACCGAACTGTTCGAGCCGATGCGCGATGAAATCGTCAAGCCATGCACGTGCCCCGGCGCGCGTCGTCGGCCAGGAAAATTCGGCGGCCTTGCCGGGGTGGTCGGGAAACGTCCTGGTTACGAGCGCAATGACGTCGGGCACATGCCCTGCAGGTTCGGTCCACGGGATATCCGGTGGCGTAATCCTGCGCGGCAGCTTCCTGCGATTGTCGGCATCGAAGCTCCATCGTCCGCCGGCGGGCTGCCCGTCGTCATCGATGAGGATATCGAGGCGGCGGCGCTGCAATTTGTAGAAGTCGCCCATCAGCAGTCGCGATTTGCCTTGCGCGAATGCCGCGAAGTCGTCGCGACTGCAGGTGAACATTGGCGACCGGAGCTCGGTGCGCTCCAGCGAATTGCGCTCGGCAACCTCGACGAGGCGCGCTTCCATCGCCTTGTCCTCGACCTCGAAGTGAACCAGCGCCGTCTCGCCGGCGGCCTGCAGTGCGTCCAGCAGTTTGTCCTCGTAGGGACGCTCGTCGTTCACGTCCAGCGCCACGTAAAGCACATCGTAGCCGGACGCTCGCAACTCGTCGGCATACGCACGCATCGCGGCCAGGAACAGCACGATCTTCTGCTGATGATGCGTCTCGTAGGTACACAGCCCCAGGTCCTCGGCCATGAACACCGGGCCCTCACGAGGCGGTGGCAGGTGTTCGGGCGCGAACAGCTGGTTGCCGAAAACGACCAGCATCGGGAATCAGGCCTCGTCGAGCAATCTCGCGACATCCGCGTCGGGCTGGCCGACGACGTTCTTGTCGACCGTCCGATACGGCTCGTACGGCACGCGCGAGGCGAGCTGGCCGCGTAGTGTACCCAGAAATCGCGGTGCGGCGACCAGCGCATAACCGTGCAGGCGGCCTTTGTGCTGCTCAGCCCCGATGTAGTCGGCGATCTGGCGAGCGAAAGCCTCGGCCAGATGCTGCTTCGGGCCCGACTTCTCCGCTGACATCGTGTGCCGCCCGTGACCGTGACTGTCGAACGCCCGGCCGCCGCGATCGGCGAGCAGGTCGTCGTTCCTTTGGCGCGCGGCCTCGTTTGCGAAGGTTCGGGCGAGTTCCATCGGTCCTCGCAGCCGTTCGCGCTTGTAGAGGTCGGCGCGGGACTCGTCTGCCACAACAACGAGGTAATACTTATTGCTGGCCTGCAGTAGTGGTGCCATTGTGTCCTCTCAACACTATTGTAGCCGACTGGGGACGTCATGGCGTTCGAGCTTCAGTTTTTCGGTGCAACAGAGCGTGTTACGGGGTCGCTGTACCTCTTGCGGGCGGGCAATGCGCGGGTGCTGCTCGAGTGCGGACTGGTGCAGGGCGGAGCCGACGAGGAGGCGCAAAACCGCGAGCCGTTCCCGTTCGACCCGCCGGACATCGACGCCGTGGTCGTCAGCCACTCCCATATCGACCACTCGGGCCGGGTGCCGCTGCTCGTCCGGCAGGGCTATACCGGTCCCGTCTATACGCATGCCGCGAGCAAGGCCCTGTGCGACATCATGTTGCCGGATTCGGGCTACCTGAACGAGAAGGAGGCCGAGTGGGAGAACCGCAAGCGGGCCAGGAAAGGCCAGGGACGAATCACGCCGCTGTACACGCGCGCCGATGCAGAAGCGTCGATCGACCAGTTTCGCGGCCTCGACTACGAGACACCGACCAGGATTGCCCCGGGCCTGACGCTGACCCTGTTCGACGCGGGCCATATTCTCGGCGCATCGATCGTGCGTCTCGAGTTCGAAGACGGGAATGACAAGCGCACGCTCGTCTTCAGCGGTGATATCGGCTATCGCGACGCGCCGCTCATGGACCCGACGACGCGCCTCGGTCATGCCGATGCCGTGCTCATGGAGAGTACCTATGGCGACCGCGATCATCGCCCGATCACGGAGACTATCGCCGAGCTGACGGAGGTATTCGAGTCGGCGCGCGCGGCGCAGGGCAATATCCTGATCCCTGCGTTCACTGTAGGCCGTACTCAGGATCTGCTTTATCTGATGGCCGAGCATTTTGACGAGTGGAACCTCGGCAAGTGGAAGATCTTTCTCGACAGCCCGATGGGTATCAGCGCGACGAAAGTCTATTCGCAGTACCGCCACCTGTTCGCAGCGAGGCTGTTCGAGCCGAAGTCCGACTATCCCGACCTGCCGAACCTCATTGCCACGCGGACGGCGGAGGAGTCGATGACGATCAACGAGATCGAAACGGGCGCCATTGTCATCGCAGGCAGCGGCATGTGCACGGGTGGTCGCATACTGCACCACCTGAAGAACAATATCTGGCGGCCGCAGTGCCATCTCGTCATCGTCGGCTACCAGGCTATCGGTACGCCTGGCCGCCGGCTCGTCGACGGCGCCGACGAGATACGGCTGTGGGGCGACGCCTATCGCGTGCGTGCCCAAACGCATACGATCGGCGGCCTTTCCGCCCACGCCGACCAGTCGGATCTCCTGGACTGGTATAGGAGCTTTGCGGACCGCCCACCGGTCTACCTCGTGCATGGCGAGGAGCGGGGGCAGCGCCCGTTGCTCGAGAGACTGAAAACCGATCTTGGCGCGCCGGCCGGCATCGCGAAGTACGGGCAGAAGATCACGATCTGAGCCCGGCGGCTATAATCGGCCGATGCAACACGTCGACTTCGAAGAAGCGGTTCGGGAAACCGTCGCCGGCCTGCCGGGCTGGGTGCATGAGGCCATGCACAACGTCGAGATTCTCGTGCTCGACGAGGCCGACGAGCATCTCGATCCCGGCGGCGAAGGACTGCTCGGGCTTTACACGGGAGTGCCGTTGCCGGAGCGCGAAGCCAACCATGCCGGCGAGCTACCGGACGTCATCTACATCTTCCGCCTGCCGCACCTCGAAATGGGCCTGTCGCCGGACGGGCTGCGGGAGGAGATTCACCGCACGCTGGTCCACGAGATCGCGCACTACTTCGGCATGGACGACGATCACGTCGAGGAACTCGGCTGGGGCTGAC
>JANQGP010000326.1 GCA_028277265.1 Woeseiaceae bacterium
TCGTCCGGGTCCCAGAGGTAGTAGAGGCCTTCATGCCCTTCGGAGTCGGCATCTCGCGTGGCGTAGAAGCCCCCATTCTGATCCTGCATGTCGGCAAGCATCCAGTCCGCCGTCGCGTTGGCCGCCGCGGCGAACGCCGCATCCCCGCTCGCGACCGAGGCTTGCGCGTACAGGGCGAGAAGCGGGCCGTTGTCGTAGAGCATCTTCTCGAAATGCGGAATCTGCCAGTAACGGTCGACCGAGTAGCGATAGAAGCCGCCGCCGATGTGATCGAACAGACCGCCCTCGGCCATACGCGTGAGCGTCAGCGCTGCCATGAAAAGGGCGTCGACGTCCGGCTCGCTGTCGTTCGCCGTGCTGCGCCAATGGCGCAACAGGCGATCGATCGACGTCGGGTGGGGGAACTTGGGTGCCGAGCCGAAGCCGCCGTACTCGCGATCGAACGTCTTTCCGAAGGTGTCGCGCGCGGTGTCGAGCGGTCCCCGTGAAAACACCTGGTCACCGCCGGCCGGCGCGGGCTCCAGTCGATCGAAGACCTCCAGCAGGCGATCGTTCTGCTCGCGGATCTCGGTACGCTGCTCGCTGTAGTACGAGGCGATGTTCTTCAGGAGGTCGACGAACGCGGGCATACCGTAGCGCGCTTCGTTCGGGAAATAGGTGCCGCCGAAAAACGGCCGCTGGTCCTCGCCGTCGAGGAACATCGTCAGCGGCCAGCCGCCGGGACGCTGCGTGATGAGCTGGTGCGCCGTCTGGTAGATCTTGTCGACGTCGGGGCGCTCTTCGCGGTCCACCTTGACGTTGACGAAGAGCTCGTTCATGAGTTCCCCGGTCGCCGCGTCCTCGAACGACTCGTGCGCCATGACGTGACACCAGTGGCAGGCCGAATAGCCGATCGAGAGAAGGATCGGCTTGCTCGTCCGCCGCGCCTCCTCGAACGCCTCGTCGCCCCACGGGTACCAGTCCACGGGATTGTCCGCGTGCTGCAGCAGGTAAGGGCTGGTTTCCCGGGCGAGGCGATTCGTCATGGATTGCTCTATCATACCGTTCTTCCGAGTCGCCGAGTGGCCTGCATGCTGACATTCCCCGAGATCGATCCTGTCATTTTCTCGATCGGCCCGCTGGCCGTCCGCTGGTACGGTCTCATGTACGTGGTCGGTTTCCTGCTCGGATGGTGGCTCGCACGCAGGCGCTGCGGGCGCCCGGATTCACCGGTCACGAAAGCGCAGGTCGACGATCTCGTCTTTTACGTGATGCTCGGTGTCATTGTCGGCGGCCGCGTCGGCTATGCGCTCGTCTACGGTTCCGACCAGCTGTTCTCGGATCCGCTGTACCTGTTCAGGATCACCGAGGGCGGCATGTCGTTCCACGGCGGCCTCGTCGGCGTGATGCTCGCCATGTGGCTGTATGGCAGGAAGCTCGGCCATACGATCTGGCGCATGACCGATTTCGTGGCGCCGTTGGTCCCGCTCGGCCTCGGTTTCGGCCGCATCGGCAACTTCATCAATGGTGAGCTCTGGGGCAAGCCGACCGACGTCCCGTGGGGCTTCATGGTCGACGGCCAGGTGCTGCATCCGTCGCAACTGTACGAGTCGATTCTCGAGGGATTCCTGCTGTTCGCAATCCTGTGGTGGTATTCGGCCAGACCGCGGCCGTACATGGCGGTATCCGGCTTGTTCCTGCTGCTGTACGGCGTGTTCCGCTTCTACGTCGAGTTCTACCGTGTACCGGACGCGCACATGGGTGACGGCGGCTACCTGGCCTTCGAATGGCTGACGACCGGACAACTGCTCAGCGTGCCGATGATCGCGGCAGGCGTTATCATGCTGATCATAGGACGGCGTATGGCCAGGGAGACCGCGAGCTGATGCAACAGTACCTGGACATGATGCGCCTGGTCCGCGAAACCGGTGCGCGCAAGGAAGACCGAACGGGCACGGGCACGTTGAGCGTCTTCGGCCACCAGATGCGTTTCGATCTGAGCCATGGCTTTCCGCTCGTCACGACCAAGAAGCTGCATATTCGCTCAATCATCCACGAGTTGCTCTGGTTTCTGTCCGGCGACAGCAACATTCGTTATCTGAAGGAAAACGGGGTCTCGATCTGGGATGAATGGGCGGATGAGAACGGCGACCTCGGCCCCGTTTACGGCGTGCAGTGGCGCAGCTGGCCAACACCGGACGGCGACAAGATCGACCAGGTCGCACAGGTCATGGACCAGCTCCGCAACAACCCGGATTCGCGGCGCATCATCCTGTCTGCCTGGAACGTGGCCGAGATCGGCAACATGGCGCTGCCGCCTTGCCACTGCCTGTTCCAGTTCTACGTTGCCGATGGCCGCCTTTCCTGCCAGCTCTACCAGCGTAGCTGCGACATCTTTCTCGGCGTGCCGTTCAATATCGCGTCGTACGCTTTGCTGACCCATATGCTCGCGCAGCAAGCCGATTTGAAAGTCGGTGACTTCGTCTGGACGGGCGGCGATTGCCACCTGTACCTGAATCATCTGGAGCAGGCTGACGAGCAGCTCGCACGCGATCCGCTGCCGTTGCCGACACTTGCGATCAAACGCCGCCCGGCGACCATCTTCGACTACGCGTACGACGACTTCGAGATCCTGAACTACGAAGCGCACCCGCATATCAAGGCCGCGGTCGCGGTTTGAGACCAACGCATGATCAGCCTCATCGTCGCCGTGTCGGCGAATCACGTCATTGGAACACGCGGCGAGCTGCCATGGCGGCTCCCCGACGATCTCGGGCGGTTCAAGGAGATCACGATGGGCAAACCGATCGTCATGGGCCGCAAGACCTGGGACTCGATCGGCCGGCCGTTGCCCGGACGGCAGAACATCGTGATCACAAGGCAAAAGGGCTTCGAGGCAGAGGGCTGCGAAGTCGTCGGCTCCGTCGCCGAGGCAATGACAGCGGCAGGTAACGCCGCCGAAGTCATGGTGATCGGTGGCAGCCAGGTCTACGCGCTGTTCATGCCGGTGGCCGACGTACTGTACCTGACCCGCGTGCATGCGGAGGTGGACGGTGATGCCTTCTTCCCCGTGATCCATGCGGCGGACTGGCTACTCATCGACGAAGAGCACCGTGCCGCCGACGACCGCAACGAACACGCGTTTTCGTTCCAGCGCTTCGAGCGCGTCGGGCGCAGCGACTGACCCGGCTTACCAGTACTGTCCGTGGACCTGCACGACGCGCGGCCGACGCTTGTCCAAACGTACCGCTGTCAGCTCGCGGCCCCAGATGCATCCCGTATCGATCGATACATAATCCGGCAAGACGATCAGCCCGAGAGCCGACCAGTGGCCGAAAACGATACGCGTTCCGGACCACGCCCGGTCCTCGGCTTCGAACCAGGGGAGCAGGCCGCGACGCGCCCGGAACGGCGAGCCGCTGAAGTTGAGGTCGAGCCGGCCGGCGGCCGTGAGGACCCGCATGCGTGTCAGGCAATTGATGATGAAACGAAGTCGCTTGTAGCCGGTCAGCTTGCCGGACCATTTCGTCGGCGTATTGCCGTACATCTTGCCGAGTACGTTCGGATAGTCGTCGCTTTGCAGTGCGGTCTCGACTTCCGCCGCGCGCCTCAGCGTCTTCTTCGTGCTCCAGGTCGGATGTGTACCGGCGTGCACGATCATGGTCGCGAGGCCCTTGTCGTAGTGCGCGAGCGGCCGGTGACGGAGCCAGTCGCACAGCTCGTCGGCATCGTCGGCGGCGAGCAGCGACGTCAGCGACTCGAATCGCTTGCCGAAGCGCACGACGCCGGCGTGGAGCGCCAGCAAGTGCAGGTCGTGATTGCCGAGCACGGTGATCACGGAGTCCCCGAGACTCTTGACGAAGCGCAGTGTTTTCAGTGACTTGGGGCCGCGATTCACGAGATCGCCGGTCAGCCACAGCGTGTCCTTGCCGGGATCGAATTCGAGTTCGTCCAGGAGGTGTCGAAAAGGATCGTAGCAGCCCTGCAGATCACCGATAGCGTAGACAGCCATGGACAGGCTGCTAGTGAAGAAGGCCGGGAACAGCGAGTGTGAACGGCGCGATCGGTGCGTCGAAACGGTCGCCGGAATCGGTTTCCATGCGGTACATGCCTTGCATGGCGCCCACGGGTGTCTCGAGGACGGCTCCGCTGGAATAGCGGAAGTTCTCCCCTGGATTGAGGTGCGGCTGCTCGCCGACGACGCCATCCCCGCTGACTTCCTGCACCTTGCCGTTCGCGTCGGTGATGATCCAGTGGCGGCTGCGCAGGGTGGCCGGCTCGTCGCCATCGTTGGAGATTGTGATTGTGTAGGCGAAAACGTAGCGATCTGCGTCAGGCTGGGACTGGTCGTCCATGTAGCTCGTTGCTACCTGGATTCGAATGTCGCAGTGATTGTCGTCCATGACTTCATTCTAGCGTGATTTGCCGGCGAGGTGATTGCTGAGGCGGACATAGTCGGCGATGGCGAGCTGCTCCGGACGTTGTCCGGGATCGATGCCTGCGGCTTTGAAATCCCGGCTATCGGCCGTATTGCGCAACGAATTGCGCAGCGTCTTGCGCCGCTGCATGAAAGCCGTCGCAACCAGGGTCGACAGGCCCTGCTCGTCAGCGATTTCGAAGGTGCCTGGCGGCAACGGGTCGAGCCGCACTACGGCGGACGTCACCGCGGGCGGCGGTGAGAAAGCATCGGGTTCCACATCGAAGAGCGCCTCCACGCTCAGGTAACAACCGAGCATGATGCCAAGCCGGCCATACGCTTTGGTGCCCGGTCGCGCGGCCATGCGATCGACGACTTCTTTCTGCAGCATGAAATGCATGTCGATGATCGCCTCGCGGAACTTCAGCAAGCGAAACAGCAGGGGCGTTGAAATGTTGTAAGGCAGATTGCCGACGATTCGCAGGTCACTACCCAGCGAAGCGAAATCGAATTGCAGTGCGTCCGCCGCGTGCACCGCGACGTTGTCACGATCTCCGTACTGCTGCTGAAGTTGCGCAACGAGATCGCGATCGAGTTCGACTACGTGCAGGTGACCGGCGCGCTCCGCGAGCGGTTCGGTAATGGCGCCTTGCCCGGGACCGATCTCGACGATGGTGTCGTCGCCGGACGGGCTGATTGCCTGGACGATGGCGTCAATGACGCCCCAGTCCGACAGAAAATGCTGGCCGAAGCGCTTTCGTGCGCGGTGCTTCGCCATTACCGGCGAGCCAGTTCCGCCGCGAGCGTCACCGCAGCGAGCAGGCTGCCCGGATCAGCCTTGCCTTGGCCTGCGATATCGAAGGCCGTGCCGTGATCGACCGAGGTCCGAATGATCGGAAGGCCGAGAGTGACATTGACGGCATGACCGAAGCCCGCGTATTTGAGCACGGGCAGGCCCTGATCGTGAAACATCGCAAGTACGGCGTCCTTGCGGCCTGCCGAAGGTGTGAACGCGGTATCGGCCGGCAGCGGCCCGCGCAGCTTCATGCCCTCGTCCCGCAGCTGCTCGACAACAGGCGAAATGACCCGCACCTCCTCGTCGCCGAGGTGCCCGCTCTCGCCGGCGTGCGGATTGAGGCCGCAGACGACGATCTCCGGCTCGTCGATCCCGAATTTCTCGCGCAGGTCGGTCTCGAGAATGCGCAACACCTGCTCTATACCATCGGCCGTCAGGTAGTCGGGCACGTCGCGCAAAGGCACGTGCGTACTCGCGAGCGCGACGCGCAGCTCGCCGGCGACGAGCATCATGACCGGCAATGCCGCCCCGGAGAGTTTTGCCAGGAACTCCGTGTGCCCGTTGAACGGTACGCCACTGTCGGCAATGACGCTCTTGGCCAGGGGCCCGGTCACCATGGCGGCAAAATCGCCGTTGAGACAACCTTTTACGGCAATCTCGAGACCGTCGAGCAGGGTCGCTGCGTTGGCCGTGTCGGGCTGTCCCGGCTTTACGGGCGCCGGAAACGGGGTGTCGAGGACTCGCAGGCGACTATCGTACTGGCGGTTGTCCCCGACGATGACGATGTCGTCGACGAACGGACTGTCTGCGAGCGCATTGCACAGCTCGGGGCCGACGCCTGCCGGGTCGCCGGCCGTGATCACAAGTGGTCGTGCTGCGGGCACTAGATCCTGGACTGTACGAATGCCTCGTCACGCAGCCGCTGAATCCAGAGCTGCGACTCTTCTTCCATCTTTCCGTTGCGGATGCGAAGGTCGCAGTTACGCTCTTTCACTTCCTCGGTGTTGTCGTATACGCGGCGATCGAGCACTTCGAGAATATGCCAGCCGAACTGAGTGCGGAACGGTTCCGATACGACGCCGATCTCACTGGCGGAAATCGTGGCTTCGAATTCGGGCGCATAGGTGTTCGGTCCCGCCCAGCCGAGTTCACCACCGAGGTTGGCGGAACCGGGATCGTCCGACAGCAACTTGGCGTGCTCGCCGAAATCCTCGCCCGCGCGAATCTTCTCGAGCGCCTCGTCGAGACGTTGCCTCGCCGTTGCGTCGTCAATGATCTCGTTGGGCATGACCAGGATATGGCGGACGTTGGCCTGGTTGACCTCGCTGCGCTCGACTGCACTGCGCAGGTCGTCGATACGCACCAGGTGGAAGCTGCTCGCGGCCCGGATCGGTTCGGAGACGTCGCCGCGGCCCATGTCCTGCAATACGTCGGTGAAGACGGTCGGGACCTGCTGGCCCTGCATCCATCCCAGCGACCCGCCCTGGAGCGCGGTCGGTCCTTTCGAATGGCGAACAGCGAGTTCGCGAAAATCCGCGCCGTCCCGGATCTGCTGGTAGATCTCTCTGGCCATCGTCTCGACTTCACGAACCTCCTCGGCACTGGCGGCCTCGTTGAACGTCAGCAGGATATGTGACAACGCATACTCGGAATTCGCTACGACGTTGCCTTCCAGGTCGGTGACGCACTGTTCGATCTCGCGCTCCGTGACGTTGATGCTCTGGCCCACTTCGATGCGCCGCAGCTGGTCGACCGTGATCTCTTCGCGAAGCTGCTGCCGAAACTCGGCGTAGTCGACGCCGTCCTGGGCAAGCATTCGCGGCATATCTTCGAAGGCAACCTGGTTCTGTGCGGCGATCGACGCAATCGCCTGGTTGAGACTCTGGTCCGAGACGCTCAGGCCGATGCGATCGGCGCGCTGGAGCTGGATTTCCGTGAGGATCAGGCGCTCGAGCAGTTGTTCCTCGAGCACGTCCATCGGCGGCAGCGGGATGCCCTGTTGCTCGGCGTTCTTCGCGACCGTGTCGATTTGCCGGTTCAGCTGGCTCTTCAGCACCACGCCTTCGTTGACGATGGCGGCCACGCCATCGAGAAATTCCCCCGTGTCCGAGAGTTCGTCGGCGACGGCAACGGGCGCGGACACCAATGCGATGACCGCACATAAGCTATTGATTTTTAACACTATTACTACCGGAGGTCTGCGGAATAGCCAAGAATACCACGTTCGAGGAGCTTGTCGGCAGCCGTGCCGACGCTCGTCATTCCCTTCAACACAAGTTGCAGACCGATGGACGAATCCCGAGTTCCATCGCGCGTCGAGATGTGACGGCGCGATACGAGGCGCAGGCCCCAGCAACAGCTCTCGTACTCGAGACCGAAAAACTGCTCGAGGACCTCCTGATCACGGAACGAGAAGTTGTAGCGACCGACGAAGTTCCAGCGCTTCGCGACGGGCCATGACCATGACAGGTCGCCCTGCTCGAGCGAGTCACGGCGGAAGCGATAGGCGAGATTCAGAATCCTGTTTTGCGACGGGCTGTACTGCAGGCGTGCCTCGGACTTGGTCGTGCCGTTTTCGCCGGTGCCCCACTGGTGGCCGAAGTCGAAGTTGACGTTCTCGAACAACAGAAAGCGCACCTGGGCAATGTAATCCGAGGATTCGAACGTTGCGGCCGAAGTATTCGGCAACGTCACCGTGCGATCACTGAAATAACGAGTCTGGCCGATCGTGGCCGTCATCAGCTCACGGCCCGTGCCGACGTCGAGGATACGTGACGAAACGCCGACACTGAGCTGGTCGGTGTCACCGATACGATCGACGCCCAGAAAGCGATTCTTCCGATACAGCTGCACGAGATTGATGTCCGGTGAAATCGTGTCGAAGACAGGGAAGCTGTTCTGATCGCGAAACGGAATATGCACATACAAAAGGCGCGGCTCGATCGTCTGGATGCGGCCGGCGTTCGCCATCGTCCGTTCGAGAATCAGACCCGTATCGATACTCGAGATCGGCACCGTACGCTCGGGCGTGGCATCCTGTCCGGGCAAGGTGTCACTCAGATCGTAGGTCGTGTAGTCGAGGGAAACGGCCGGCTTGACGAAAAGCCCGGGGCGCCCGAACGACAGCTCGACCGACGGCACGGCATTGAAACGCCATCCCGTGACACCCGTATCCCGATCAAAATTGACGAGTTCGGAATCGATGCCGAACCGAACGGGCCCCAGCGGCAGGTTTGCGTTGACGAGAACCTGCGGCAGCCGGCGATACGGCTCATCGCCCGGCGCGATCGTATCGTCGACGGTCTGGTAGTCCTGCACCTGGGCAAACATCGACACGCGATCGGAGTAGTAGTCGAAGCTTACGTGTCGATCGAGATGCGTGATGCTCGAAATGCTGAGACTTCCGCCAAGGTCCTCGAAATACTGGCCATCCGAGACTTCGCGAAAATTGATGCGATTTCGCCACCCGTTGTCGAAAAGCGTGCGGTGTCCGAAGCGCATCTGGTGCCTCGCGCGACTGAGCTTATCGTCATCGGGGAGGTAGTCCGCCGTGATCGAGCCTTCATTGCGTTGCGTCAGGTAACGAAACTCCGTTTCGAGTTGCAGGCCGCGGCTCGTCAGCAGCCGTGGCGTGATCGTTGCATCGTAATTGGGCGCGATGTTCCAGTAGTAGGGGACGCGGATTTCGTTGCCGCTGCGACTCGTGCTGCCGATCTCCGGCGTCAGTACGCCCGACTTGCGGGCATCGCCGATCGGGAAAGAAATGTACGGCAGGTACAGTATCGGTACATCGAAGAAGCGCAGGCGCATGCCCTTGGCGGTTCCGATCCCGTCGCGCGTATCGAGTTCGATCGACTTGCCCTGTAGCAGCCAGTCCTCCGAACCCGGCGGGCAGGTCGTGTACTCGACCCCGCCGAGGGTCAGCGTGCCCGCCTCATTGATCTCGAGAGAGTCCGCGGCGCCACGTGAATTGCTGCTGCCGAGGGAGAATTCCGCACCCTCGAAGCGAATACGGCCCATGTCGTAGCTGAATTCGGCCGCGCGGCTGAGGATCTGCGTGCGCGGATCTTCGTAGCGCACGCCACCTTCGAGGAACAACGCCCGCTGTTCCGGGTCGTAACGCGCGGAATCGGCACCGGCGAGCTTGTCGTCGCGTCGCAACAGGACGCCGCCCGTCATGCTGGCGGCCAGGTTGTCACCGAGTTGCGCCTCGAAGGAGCCGGCCTCGAGCAATACCGAGTCCGGATTGTCGACGGCGCCGTCGCCTAGCCTGAATTCCTCGGCAAGACGTTCGCCGAGTGATGTGCCGCAACTGAGCGGATCGTCTGCCTGCGCGATCGAGACGGTCAACAGGGAGCAGGCGAGAATTACGGGTTTCGCGGACAAAACGATGGTCGGGTCAGAGTACGACTGGCTTGATTAGACGGGATGTTATCAGCCTTTGGGATTTGATACCTTCCCTTGGATTCTCAATTGCTTCAACGCGTTACGGAGAGCCACGATAGCGAGTTCAACGACCCCGGCCGATGTCCGCCTCGCGGCATTGCGCGACTGGGCCCGCAAGTTCGACAGCCTGGCCGGCAGCGAACCGGTGCCGGCATCGATCGATGCGAGCTTCCGTCGCTATTTTCGACTCCACGGACCCGGTGGGAGTTTCATTGTCATGGACGCACCCCCCGACAAGGAAGACTCCCTGCCGTTCGTCCGCGTGGCCGGGTTTCTCGACGCGATGCAGCTCAACGCGCCGCGCGTCCTCGAGGCGAGTCTCGAGAGCGGGTTCCTTCTGTTGACGGATCTCGGTACGCGCCAGTACCTCGACGAACTGGTCAGTGACAAGACGCTGGCGGCGCCGCTGTATCGCGATGCGATCGACGCGCTGCTCGTAATGCAGCGAAAAGGCGCCGCGTTCCAGTCGCAGTTGCCGCCTTATGATGAAGCGTTGCTTCGCTTCGAGCTGTCGCTGTTTCACGATTGGCTTTGCGGCGCCCATCTCGGCATCGACTTCGACGATGCCGCCGAGCGTGAGTGGCGGTCATTGTGCGACCTGCTGGTCGCCAATGCACTCGACCAGCCCCGGGTATTCGTACACCGTGATTACCACTCGCGCAACCTGATGGTCACCGAAGAGAACAATCCCGGCATCCTCGATTTCCAGGATGCCGTCGAAGGGCCCGTGACCTACGATCTCGTCTCGCTGCTCAAGGACTGTTACGTGAAATGGCCGCCCGATCAGGTCTGGCAATGGGCACTCGACTTCTACGCTGGTTGCGACGCGTCGATTCACGAGCAGGTACCGGAAGCGCAATTTCGACGGTACTTCGAGCTCATGGGCGTGCAGCGCCATATCAAGGCGGCCGGGATCTTTTGCCGGCTGTATCATCGCGATGGCAAGGACGGTTACCTGAAAGACATACCGCGGACGCTTTCGTACATCGTCGACATCGCGCCGCGCTACGGGGAGCTCTCGTTCCTGGTCGAACTGATCGGGCGAAAGGTCCTGCCGGGCCTGGAGGTACGCCGATGAGAGCGATGATGCTCGCGGCCGGACGCGGAGAGCGATTGCGACCGCTGACCGACGAGATTCCGAAGTCGCTGGTCGAAGTGCGCGGCGAGAGCCTTCTCGAGCGCCACCTCGCGAACCTTCACGCGGCCGGCATTCGGACCGTGGTGATCAATCTCGGCTGGCTCGGCGACAGGATCGTCGAACGCGTCGGGTCGGGCGAACGCTATGGCCTCGACGTCCTGTACAGCCAGGAAGGCGAAAACGTCCTCGAAACCGGTGGCGGAATACTCAGGGCGCTGCCGATGCTCGGAAACGAACCGTTCCTGGTAGTGAACGCCGACGTCTACACCGACATGCCCGTTCCGGACATCGAACTGGCCGACGAACGACTCGGTCACCTCGTCCTGGTGCCGTCGCCGGATTATCGGGACGGCGGGGATTTCGATATCGAGGACGGGTTGATTCGTAACGGCGAGACGCAGAGGCTGACGTTCAGTGGCGTAGCCGTGTATCGGCCCGCGTTATTCGATGGTTGCGGGCCGGGCCGCTTCCCGCTCGCGCCAATGCTGCGCCACGCCGCGGACAACGGCTGGTTGTCGGGTTCTGTGTACGAGGGATTATGGGCCGACGTCGGCACGCCGGAAAGACTCAAGGCGATCCAGTAGCGCCGGGCTAGCCCTTTGCGCGCACATAGACCTCTTTGCTGACGCGCGCCACGGTCTCCCCCGATTCGTTCAGGAGTTCCGCCTCGAAGTGGAACGTGCTCTTGCCAAGGGCATCGACTTCCGCCCGCATCTCTTCCAGTCGCTCCAGGCCGATTTCGTAGATGCCGGTTATCGTCCCCTTGGCCGGTTTCAGGAAATCTATCGACGCCGACTTGTCCCACACGACGTAGCCGCGGCCGAAGTTCATCGTAACGATGAACACGAAGAACGGATCCGCCATCGCATACAGGCTGCCTCCGAAGTGCGTACCGAACAGGTTGCGCGTGTACCAGCGCGGCCGCAACTGGACTTCGAAGCGCGTGAAATCGTCGCTGAACGAAGCCACGCGTATGCCCATACCGAGATAGGGCGGGTAGATGTTGATCTTGCGAATCAGCTTCGCGAACTTCGGATTGCTCATCGTCGGACCTGTGCTGTTCCTCTTGCCATCGGCGCAATTGTGACGGTATCGGCGGTTCCTACCTGCTCCTGCCGTGGCTGGCGTATCGCCTGTTGCGCGGCTCGATCAGGTTCTCGAACGAGCTGCCGATGGAGCATGCGTGGTTATGAGCAAACCGTTTCATGCCGGCGTGCGTTCCAGGTGGCGCAGGAAAAGCGGCAGCAGACTGTCGGCAGCTTGCTCGAGGTCGACGTCTATGCCGAGCGTCTTGAGATCGGTCATTTCAAGTCCCTTGTAGCCGCAAGGATTGATGCGCGAGAACGGTTCGAGATCGGCATCGACGTTCAGGGCCATGCCGTGAAAGCTCGAGCCACGGCGAATTCGCAAGCCGACGCTCGCCAGCTTGTCGCCATTGACGTAAACGCCGGGCGCCTCCGGTTTCGCGGCCGCCTCGACACCGAACTCCGCGGCGAGATCGACCACGCTCTGTTCCAGGGCAGTCACCAGCGTGCGTACGCCGATATCGGCGCGGCGAATATCGATCAGTGGATAGACCATGAGCTGGCCCGGCCCGTGAAACGTCACCTGGCCACCGCGGTCGATCTGGACGACGGGAATCTCGCCCGGTGCGAGAAGATGTTCCGTCGTTGCGTTCAGCCCCATCGTAAACACGGGCGGGTGCTCGCAGAACCAGATCTCGTCGGGCGTCGACTCGTCACGTTCGTCGGTGAACGATTGCATTGCGCGCCAGAGCGGCACGTAGTCCTTGCGACCGAGGAAGCGGCTCTTCACAGTGCCATGAGTACGTCGTCGTGCGACGAAACGTCCCGATA
>JANQGP010000337.1 GCA_028277265.1 Woeseiaceae bacterium
CAGGGCGTGATTCAGACCGGCTGACTCGCGTCGACGATCTCGCGGAGCACCGAAGTCGCGAAGGCTCCGCGGCCCAGCGAGAACGTCAACGTCACGGCGTCGCTCTCGACGAGCGCATCGAGGTCCGGGACGGCGAGCCGCAGACTGCGCCAACCCGGTTCAACGCGCGC
This sequence comes from Woeseiaceae bacterium, assembly GCA_028277265.1. Classification (GTDB taxonomy): domain Bacteria; phylum Pseudomonadota; class Gammaproteobacteria; order Steroidobacterales; family Woeseiaceae; genus UBA1847. The sequence goes on from JANQGP010000337.1 coordinate 171, forward strand.
GCCGTCGAGTGCCTCCTGCCAACGCGTACTGCCGATATCGCTCCCCCCGCCCGGGAGTTCCCCTGCCGGGTGGATATCCATCTCGCGGCACCGGCGTTCGAGATCATCATCGACGTCAATAACATCGAACACGCTCCCGCTCCCGGCGAGATTCGCCTTGTCGCCGGGCAACAGCCTGTCCCATGTATGCGCTTCGACTCGAGCGTGCAAATACTCGTTGAAGCAGAGTGAACGCACGGTGGATATCGCGATACTGCGCTTGTGCCGTGGCAGGCGGGCACCGGAGGCCCACTCGTCGGCCAGCGCCAGATTACCGCCGTCTCGTCCGAATCGCTGTTCCCCGAAGTAGTTTGGCACGCCCTGACGGCGTATCAGGTCGATACGCGCCTCGAATTCTTTCATATCCGGAGGCACGTCGGTGCGCAGCCTTATGCGAAAGCTGTTTGCGCGGTGGGCACCGCGACGCAGCTTGCGGTTGTGCCGGCGGACGTCAACGACGCGCACACCGTCGGCGTTCAGGCTGCTCCAGTCGGGCAAGTGCCGGCGCGGAACGCTGTACCATTGCCGGGTGACAGCGCGCCGGTCTTTCAGGCCCGCGTAGCCGATATCCCTTGAGGGCACCCCGGCATGTTTCGCCAGCTGTCGCGCGACCCACTCGGTGTTGGCTCCGGTCTTCTCGATCCGGAGAAAATCGTGCTCACCGTCGTCCGCGACATCCCAGCCGAGTTCCTCGACGACCACGAAATCCTCAGGCTGCGCGCGAATCGCAGCCGTGAACAACGGACCGCCAAAGGCGCGGGCCCGGTCGGGCAATGACAATGTTCAGTCCCGGGAGTCGTTCTGCGCGATCGGCACGACCTGGTAGAAGGTCTCGTCCTTGCCGATCATGCCGAGGTCGGTGCGTGCGCGTTCTTCTGCCGCGTCGTTGCCCTGCTTCAGATTCACGACCTCGGCATCGAGCGCTTCGTTTCTGGCCTTGAGGGACGCATTGAGTTCGCGCTGCTCGGCAACGGCGCTACGCAGTTTGAGCGTCTTGCGGTAGCCGTCGTCGGATAACCAGAGATCGGCCTGCAGGCCGATCCCGGCTAACGCCAATGCAATCACCAACCAGCGAGACTTGCTGCTCAAACTGTCTTCCCCAAGCCCGTCCCGCGCACGTCCGTTACGGTGCCTTCACCGAGAACGCGTCGCGAGCCGCATACCCTGCGTCCGTGCCCAATTCCTCCTCGATGCGCAGCAGTTGGTTGTACTTGGCAATTCGATCGGACCTCGACAACGAACCGGTCTTGATCTGTGTCGCCTGGGTTCCTACCGCAATGTCGGCGATCGTCGCATCCGACGTTTCGCCGGACCGATGCGAGATCACTGCGGAGTACCCCGCCTCATCTGCCATAGTAATCGCATCAAGAGTTTCGCTTAAGGTACCGATTTGGTTGGGTTTTATCAATATCGAATTTGCAATCTTCTCATCGATGCCGCGCTTGAGGATCGACGTGTTGGTCACGAACAGATCGTCGCCGACGAGCTGTATGCGTTCGCCGAGCCGCTCGGTAAGCAGGCGCCAGCCTTCCCAGTCACCTTCATCCATGCCGTCTTCGATCGTAATGATCGGGTATCCGTCGGCCAGGTCGGCGAGGAAATCGGTGAACCCGGCCGCATCGAACCGGCGGCCCTCGGACTCGAGGTCGTAGACGCCGTCCTTGAAGAACTCCGAGCTCGCGACGTCGAGGCCCAGCAGTATGTCGTCACCGGCCTTGAAGCCCGCTTTCCCGATCGCCGTCATGATCGTATCGAGCGCCGCCTTGTTCGACGGCAGGTCCGGCGCAAAGCCGCCCTCGTCGCCGACCGCAGTGTTCAGCCCCATCCCGTTCAGGACACTCTTGAGGCTGTGGAATACCTCGGTGCCATGACGCAACGCTTCCGAGAAGCGATCGGCGCCGACCGGCAGGATCATGAACTCCTGAATATCCACGCTGTTGTTGGCGTGAGCGCCACCGTTGATGATGTTCATCATCGGAACCGGCATCATCGTGCCGCTGCCGAGATGGCGAAACAGCGGGACGCCCTGCGACGCGGCCACGGCTTTCGCCGTCGCCAGGGAGATGGACAGCAGCGCATTTGCGCCCAGGTTGCCTTTGTTGTCGCTGCCGTCGATTTCTCGCATGCGCTCGTCGAGTGCGCGCTGGTCGGCGAACTCCTCGGCAAGGAGCGCGTCGCGCAGGACGCCGTTGACCGCACCAACCGCCTTTTGTACGCCTTTGCCGAGGTAACGCGACTTGTCGCCATCGCGCAGCTCGACCGCTTCGCGCGTGCCGGTCGAGGCGCCCGATGGCACGCCGGCTCGACCCGAGCTGCCGTCCGCGAGTGTGACGTCGGCTTCAACGGTAGGGTTTCCGCGTGAGTCGAGGATTTCCCGACCACGTACATCTTTGATCTTGATCATTGTTACTCCGGTTGAGGCACCCCGAGGCCGAGATCTGCCTCCTGGAAGCCGTGTTGTTTGACGCTCGAGTCGATCGCCACGAGCGTTTCCAGCAATTGTTTCATCTTGTCGAGAGGCCAGGCATTAGGGCCATCACTTAGCGCGTTCGCCGGGTCCGGATGGGTTTCCATGAAGAAACCGGCGACGCCCGCGGCGGCGGCGGCGCGCGCCAGCACCGGGATGAACTCCCGCTTGCCGCCCGTGGCCGAGCCGAGACCGCCGGGCTGCTGAACCGAGTGTGTCGCATCGAAGACGACCGGGGCGCCGGTACCTCGCATGACGGCGAGGCTGCGCATGTCGGACACGAGGTTGTTGTAGCCGAAGGAGAATCCGCGCTCGCAGACCATGATGCCCTCGTTGCCCGTGGATCTGGCCTTGTCGACGACGTTTTGCATCTCCCACGGCGACAGGAACTGGCCCTTCTTGATGTTGACCGGCCGCCCGGCAGCGGCGGTGCGCACTATGAAGTTCGTCTGACGACACAGGAACGCCGGCGTCTGTAGGACATCGACCACCGAGGCAACCTCGTCCATCGGCGTGTCTTCATGCACGTCGGTCAGGACAGGAAGGTCGAGCTGCTTCCTGACCTCGGACAGGATGCGCAGACCCTCCTCCATGCCGGGCCCGCGAAAGCTGTCTCGCGAACTGCGATTCGCCTTGTCGAACGACGACTTGTAGATGAACGGAACGCCCAGTGCGCTCGTGATTTCCTTGAGCGTGCCCGCCGTGTCGATTGTCAGCTGTTCGCTTTCGACGACGCAGGTCCCGGAAATGAGAAATATCGGCCGATCGTTGCCGACCTCGAAGCCGCAGAGTCTCATCCTTGGGCCGCCTCCGGCAATTCACCCTCCATGTGCTCGCGCACGGCGGCGATATAGCTCTTGAACAGCGGATGGCCGTCCCGCGGATTCGACGTGAACTCGGGGTGGAACTGACTGGCGAGGAAAAAGGGATGATCCTCGATCTCGACCATTTCGACGAGGTCATCGACGGAGAGCCCCGAGAAGACGAGCCCGGCCGCCGATAGCCGGTCGCGGTAGTTGTTGTTCACCTCGTAACGATGCCGGTGACGCTCGACGATCTCCGTCGTGCCGTAACTGCGCGCCGCAAGCGACCCTTCGACGAGGCTCACGTCCTGCCCGCCCAGGCGCATCGTACCGCCCATTTCCGATGCCTCGCTGCGTTCCTCGGTGACACCGCTGGCATCCTGCCATTCCGTGATCAGGCCGACCACGGGATGGGGCGTATCAGGGTCGAATTCGGTGCTCATTGCGCCCTCGAGCCCGGCCATGTTGCGCGCGGCTTCGATGACCGCGACCTGCATACCGAGACAGATGCCGAGGTACGGAATATCGTTTTCGCGAGCGAATCTCACGGCCTGGATCTTGCCCTCGATACCACGATCGCCGAAGCCGCCGGGCACGACGATACCGTCCAGATGCTCGAGCACGGCCGTACCCTCTTTTTCGATGTCGGTCGACTCGATGAAGTGGATATTGACCTTCGTGCGAGTATGAATACCGCCGTGCTGCAGGGCTTCGACGAGCGAGATATACGAATCCTTCAGGTCCATGTATTTACCGACCATAGCCACGTCGACTTCCGCGGTCGGGTTCTGTTTCGCCTCCACCACGGCGTCCCACTCGCTCAGGTCGGCCTCCGGCAGATCGAGCCCCAGTTGGCGGGCAACGATACCGTCCAGTCCCTGGTCGTGCATCATCGCCGGAATCTTGTAGAGATCGTCGGCATCGTAGGCCGAGATGACGGCTTTCTCCGGGACGTTCGTGAACAGCGCGATCTTCTTTCGTTCGTCCGACGGTAACGGCTTCTCGGAGCGGCATACGAGGATGTCAGGCTGGATACCGATGGAGCGAAGCTCCTTGACCGAGTGCTGCGTCGGCTTGGTCTTTATCTCCGAACTCGTCGGGATATAGGGAACGAGCGTCAGGTGCACATAGACAACGCGGTCGTGGCCGAGTTCGACGCCCATCTGGCGAATCGCCTCGAGGAACGGCAGGGATTCGATGTCGCCGACCGTACCGCCGATTTCGACGAGGCAGATGTCGGCATCGCCCGCGCCCTTGTGGATGCTCTCCTTGATCTCGTTGGTGATGTGGGGAATGACCTGCACGGTTGCCCCGAGATAGTCGCCGCGGCGTTCTTTCGCGATGACACTCTCGTAGATGCGGCCGGTCGTGTAGTTCGAATGGCGCCCGCCTTTCGCCGTGCGCACGAAGCGCTCATAGTGGCCGAGGTCGAGGTCCGTCTCCGTCCCGTCGTGGGTCACGAACACCTCACCGTGCTGGAACGGGCTCATCGTGCCGGGATCGACGTTGATGTACGGGTCCAGCTTGATCATGCTGATCGTCAGGCCGCGGGCTTCGAGAATTGCGCCAAGGCAAGCCGATGTGATGCCTTTCCCGAGAGAAGAAACCACGCCGCCGGTGATGAAAACATACGATGACATAGATGAACTCGGGGCATCGTGCCCGGATTCGTAAACGGAAACGAGAAAGGGCTGGATCAAAG
>JANQGP010000349.1 GCA_028277265.1 Woeseiaceae bacterium
CGCTTTCCGGCGCCGCTTTTTTGCGGCGACACGATCCGGGTAGAGACCGAGGTGCTCGATTTGCGGGACAGCAAGTCCCGCCCCGACAACGGCATCGTCGTGTTCGGCCACCGCGCCTTCAACCAGGACGGCGAACTCGTCGGTGAGTGCAAGCGGTCGGCGCTGATGCTGAGGCGGCCCGGCTGATGCGCAGCTTCCTGTTCGTCCCCGCGGACTCCGAGCGCAAGCTGGCAAAGGCCGGCGGCGTCGGTGCCGACGCCCTGATTCTCGATCTCGAGGATGCGATCGTCCCCGAGGCGAGACCCCGTGGCCGCGAGCTGGCTGCCGACTACTTGCAAGGCGAGGACAACGTCTGGGTGCGCATCAACCCCCTCGATTCGGATGACGCGATTCCCGACCTCGAGGCCGTCATGCCCGGTGGACCCGCCGGCATCGTGCTGCCCAAGCCTCGCAGCGCCGCCGATGCCGTCACGCTCGCCGCGCATCTCGACGACCTGGAAGCCCGGCACGGGCTCACGGTCGGTGCGACACAGATCCTGGCGCTGTGCACCGAAAGACCCGAGGCCCTGTTCACGCTGCACGAGTACAAGGGCGTGACCGAGCGGCTCTACGGGCTGTCGTGGGGCGCCGAGGATCTGTCCGAGGCGGTCGGGGCCAGCACCAACCGCGGCCCGGACGGCCACTGGCTGCCACCGTTCGAACTGGCGCGCTCGCTGTGCCTGTTCGCCGCGGCGGCCGCGGAAGTTGCCGCCGTAGATACGGTATTTACGGACTTCCGCGACGCCGACGGATTGCTACGCTACGCCACGAATGCGCGCCGTGACGGCTTCACCGGCATGCTGGCAATCCACCCGAACCAGGTTGAAATCATCAATGCTGCGTTCGAACCGACGGCCGAAGAACTGCAGCGTGCGGAGCGCATCATTAGACTTTTTGATGAGAGCCCTGGCGCTGGTACGGTCGCCCTCGATGGTAAAATGATCGATCGACCGCACCTGGTCCAGGCGCAGCGATTACTGCGGGCAAAACGCACGTAACACACCAGAAAAGGCGACAATAATGGACACGCAAATCTACCCGGTTCCCGAGGCTACGAAGGAACGCGCCCTGATCGACGAGGCGCGTTACCAGGAAATGTATGCCCGGTCGATTGACGACAACGAGGGCTTCTGGGCCGAGCAGGCCAAGCGCATCGACTGGATCAGACCGTTCACCGACGTCAAGGACGTTTCCTTCGCGAAAGACGATCTGCACATCCGCTGGTACGCGGACGGCACGCTCAATGCATGCTACAACTGCGTCGATCGGCACCTCGATGCGAAGGGCGACGACGTCGCGATCATCTGGGAAGGGGACGACCCCGGCCGCGACCTCAAGCTCACGTACAGCGAACTCCACGAGCGGGTCTGCAAGTTCGCCAATGCGCTCAAGGCGCTCGGCGCGAAGAAAGGCGATCGCATCACGATCTACATGCCGATGATTCCGGAGGCCGCGATCTCGATGCTGGCCTGCGCACGCATCGGCGCCGTGCACTCGGTCGTGTTCGGCGGCTTCTCGCCCGACGCGCTGGCCGGACGCATCGTCGACTGCGAATCGAACATCGTCATCACGGCTGACGAAGGCCTGCGCGGCGGCAGGATCGTGCCTCTGAAGGCCAACGTGGACGCGGCGGCCGCGAATGCCGACGTCACGACGCTCGAGAAAGTTCTCGTCGTCCGCAACACCGGTAACGACGTCGGTTGGGTCGAGGGTCGCGACGCGTGGCTGCATGAAGTCGAGGCCGAGGTCGACGCGGACTGCCCGTGCGAGGAAATGAACGCCGAAGACCCGCTGTTCATCCTGTACACGTCGGGTTCGACGGGCAAGCCGAAAGGCGTCCTGCACACGACCGGCGGTTACATGGTCTTCGCGGCCATGACGCACGAGTACGTATTCGACTATCACCCCGGTGACGTTTACTGGTGCACGGCGGACGTCGGCTGGGTCACCGGTCACAGCTACATCGTCTACGGCCCGCTTGCGAACGGCGCGATCACGCTGATGTTCGAAGGTGTGCCGAACTACCCGACGTCGTCGCGTTTCTGGGAAGTCTGCGACAAGCACAACGTCAACATCTGCTACACGGCACCGACCGCGATTCGCGCGTTGATGCGCGAAGGCGACGAGCCCGTGAAGAAGACGTCGCGCAAGGACCTGCGCCTGCTCGGCTCGGTCGGCGAACCGATCAACCCGGAGGCCTGGCAGTGGTATTACGACGTGGTCGGCGACAGCCGCTGCCCGATCGTCGACACGTGGTGGCAGACCGAAACGGGCGGTATCCTGATCACGCCGCTGCCCGGCGCGACAGCGCTGAAACCGGGCTCCGCGACGAAGCCGTTCTTCGGTGTCATGCCGGAACTGCTCGATGCCGAGGGCAATACGCTCGAGGGGGCCGTCTCCGGCAACCTGGTCATCAGCGACAGCTGGCCCGGCCAGATGCGCACGGTCTACGGCGACCACCAGCGTTTCATCGACACGTACTTCTCGACCTACGACGGCTACTACACGACGGGCGACGGCGCGCGCCGCGACGAGGACGGTTACTTCTGGATCACGGGCCGCACAGACGACGTCATCAACGTGTCCGGTCATCGCATGGGCACGGCCGAGGTCGAAAGCGCGCTGGTCTCGCACGACAAGGTGGCCGAAGCGGCTGTTGTCGGCTACCCGCACGAGATCAAGGGGCAGGGCATCTACGCCTACGTCACGCTCATGGAAGGCATCGAGCCCAGTGACGAGCTACGCGGCGAGTTACAGCAATGGGTGCGCAAGGAGATCGGACCGATCGCCAAGCCCGACTTGCTGCAGTGGGCCCCGGGCCTGCCCAAGACGCGTTCGGGCAAGATCATGCGCCGAATCCTGCGCAAGGTCGCTGCGGACGATTACGGAGAGCTCGGCGATACGTCGACGCTTGCGGATCCGTCGGTCGTCGATGACCTGATCGAGAATCGCCAGAATCGCTCGTAGCGGTCAGGCCTTGAGCTGATTGCGGTCGATCTCCTGGGCGATGCTGTCCTCGAGTTCGTCGATGAAGCTCTGGTCGATGTCGTCGGCGTCGAACTCGGGCACTTCCTCGATGACGCTGTCTTCGTCGAGGGCCTGGTCGGCGCCGGCCGACTCGGCGATCGCCTTCGGATTGTCGAGTTTCTGGGTCTTGAGGAGTTCCTCCCCGGCATCGCTCTCAACGGCTGATGCCGGCGGCGTGTCCTCGCGGTCGCGCCGCTGGTAGTCGGCAACCTGCCGTTCGTAGGCTCGCACGAATTCCTC
>JANQGP010000361.1 GCA_028277265.1 Woeseiaceae bacterium
TCATGGAAGACCAGGCCGGGCAGGACGAGAAGGTCATCGCCGTGCCGTCGCACTCGTTGACGCAGCGCTACGATCACATTCTGACGCATTCCGACCTGCCCGACATCACGCTGCACCAGATCGAGCACTTCTTCGAGCACTACAAGGACCTCGAACCGGGCAAATGGGTCAAGATCGGTGACTGGCACGGCGTGGACGACGCCAGGGCCATGATCGGCCAGGCGATCGAGCGCGCCAGGGCCTGACCTCACAACGCGTCGAAGAATGCCTCCTGGCGTTTGCGCTGTGCGGCATCCGGCAGTTCGCCGTGCGCCGAACCGAAGTTGTCGTCGACATGCCGGAGCTTCGTCATGCCCGGGATGCTCAGCGTGGCTGCCGGATGGCCGAGCGCGTAGTTGAGCAGGAACTGTGCCCAGCTGTTGCAACCGAAGTCTTTCGCCCACTCGGGTAACGGCCGGTCGCCGACTTTCTCGAAGATCCGGCCGCCGCCGAACGCGCGGTTGATCATGACCGCCATGCCGCGGTCCGCCGCGAGCGGCAGGATGCGTTCAGCCGCTTCGCGCTGCTCGAGCGAGTAGTTGATCTGGATGAAATCCAGGTCCTCCTCGCGCATCACCTTCTCGAATTCCTCGTACTGCCGTGCGCGCGAGGTCGTGATGCCGATGTAGCGGACACTGCCTTCCTGTTTCCATTCGCGCAGAACGGGCATCGCGTCCCGCCAGCCGATCAGGTTGTGCACCTGTAGCAGGTCGATCGTGTCGGTTTTGAGTCGACGCGTCGATTCCTCGATCTGCGCATGGACGGCATCCGCGCCGTCTTCCCTGTCCACCTTCGTCGCGATGAACAGGTCGTCGCGAATACCGAGGTCGGCGATGAGATCGCCGAGGACCGCCTCCGATGAGCGGTACATCGGGGCCGTGTCGATGACGGTGCCGCCGAGCGCGTGAAATCGCGCCAGGACGTCCTTGAGTAGCGCTCGCTTCGCGGCATCGTCCCCGACGCCGTAGCGATTGGTGCCGAGGCCGACGACCGGCACGGTCTCGCCCGAGGACGGTATCGGCTTGCGAAGCAGGTGCTCCGGGCCGGCCATGGCGGGTGCGCCGAGTGCGGCCAGTGACAGCGCGCCGAGACCGGCCTTGTTGAAGTCGCGTCGTGAAATGTTCATTCGTCTCTCCTCATCCCGTCATGTCTTCGAGCTCGACTCCCCGCGTTTCATGAACCATCCTGGCCACGAAGTAGATCGAGATCACGGCGCACACGGTGTAGAAACCGTAAGCCCCGGCCAGCCCGATACCGGCCAGCATGATCGGGAACGTCATCGTGATACCGAAATTCGACCCCCATTGAGCGAGACCCGAAACGGCCAGGCCGGTTCCGCGAATCTGGTTCGGGAACATCTCGCCGAGCATCACCCACATGACCGGACCCCAGGAGAAATTGAAGAACATGACGTAGACGTTTGCGGCAACGAGGGCCATCGGGCCGTAAATGCCCTCGAGCGTAAGACCGCCGTTCGCGCCCGTCGTTGCGTTCGTAAACGCGTACGTGACGATCGCCAGTGTGATCGCCATGCCGATCGAGCCGACGAACAGGATCGGCTTGCGGCCGATACGGTCGATCAGCAGCAGCGAGACGGTGACGGCCGCAATGCTCAGGCCGGCGCTGACGAGGTTGATCAAGAGGGCGTCGCTCTCGGCGAAGCCGACCGACTGCCAGAGCACGGCGCCGTAGTAGAAGACGACGTTGATGCCGACGAGCTGTTGAAACGTCGCCAGCCCGATGCCGACCCAAACGAGCTTGCGGATGCGGCCCGTCTCCGGGTCGAGCAGGTCGGCCATCCGCGGTTCGTGGTGATCCTCGGCGAGCGAGGCATCGATCTCGTCGGCTTTCTTCAGGGCGGCGTCGCGCCCGCCGAGCTTCGTGAGCACGTCGATGGCCCGGTCGCGCTTCCGGTGCAGTACGAGGAAGCGGGGGCTCTCGGGAATGAAGAACAGGGCCACGAGGAATACCGTTGCGGGCAGAATCTCGACCCAGAACATCCAGCGCCAGGCCTCGAAGCCCCACCAGAGTTCGTCCAGGGACGAGCCGGCGGCGCCCGCGATCAGGTAATTGCTGAAAAAAGCCATGAACAGGCCGAAGATGATTGCGACCTGCTGCACCGTGGCCAGCGTGCCGCGGTAATGTGCCGGCGCCACTTCGCTGATGTAGGCGGGCGCGAGAATGCTGGCCGCGCCGACGGCGAGTCCGCCGAGGACGCGATAGACGACGAACTCGGCCGAAGCCGTCGCGATGCCCGATCCCCAGGCGCTGACGATGAAGAACACGGCGGCCACGCGCATGATCGTGCGGCGCCCGAAGCGGTCGGCGAGGCGACCGGCGAAGAAGGCACCCGCCGCACAGCCCAGCAGCATCGATGCAACGTTGAAGCCGGTGCCCACGCTGTCGGAATCGAACGCGGTCTGCAGACCTTCCACGGTGCCGTTGATGACGCCGCTGTCGAAGCCGAACAGGAAACCCCCGATCGTGGCGATACAGCTGATGACGATGATGTACAGCGTGTGCTGCGCGTTGGCGCTGGAATCCGTCACGCCCATCCCCTTGTTTTTATTGGACGAGTCATTATGCATGCCACTGTCATGATGTGCACGACGCTGGCACAATTGTCGCACTTTCGACCAACGCGAAGAGCAGCCAATGCCAGGTCTCTATTTCGAAGACTTCGAGGTCGGCCAGACATTCGACCACCCGATCCGCCGCACCGTGACCGAAACCGACAACGTGCTCATCACGACGATGACGCACAACCCGGCCTCGCTGCATCTCGATGCCGAATACATGAAGACGACGCCTTTCGGCAAGCCGATCATCAACAGCTGCCTGACGCTCGGGCTCATGGTGGGCATCTCGGTCAACGACACGACTCACGGCACGGCGGTCGCGAACCTCGGCTGGGACGAGGTGCGCTTTCCGGCGCCGCTTTTTTGCGGCGACACGATCCGGGTAGAGACCGAGGTGCTCGATTTGCGGGACAGCAAGTCCCGCCCCGACAACGGCATCGTC
>JANQGP010000441.1 GCA_028277265.1 Woeseiaceae bacterium
ATTGCATTGCGCGCCAGAGCGGCACGTAGTCCTTGCGACCGAGGAAGCGGCTCTTCACAGTGCCATGAGTACGTCGTCGTGCGACGAAACGTCCCGATAGATGCTGTCGAGCTGCTCCTGACTCTCGGCCGTGATGGTCACCGTGACCGATACGAAACGGGCATTCCGACTCAACGCCGTCTGCACGGCATTGTCGGAAACCGCACCGGCATGCCTCTCAACCAGCGCACGTGCCGTCGCACGAAACTCCGGCGTGTCGCGCCCCATCATCTTGATCGGGAACCGGCACGGAAAACTGATTGCTGATTCGTCGGACATACCCTATTCGAACCAGAGGCTCACACCGTCGCGCATGCGCTGCCAGACCGATCCGGTCGGATTGTCGTCTAGTGCCCGGAGCGGGGTGCTGAGGACTTCGCTGTCACCGAGGATGATACGTAACTCGGCGATCGGCTGACCGGCAGAAAGCGGCGCCTCGACAACGGCGGGGATGTCGAGCGTCGATTCGAGCTGCTCGTAGGTACCGCGCCGGAGCGTGATGTAAAGGTCTTCGAGGACGCCGAGACGGGAGGTTTCGTTTGCCGACTTCCAGACGCGCGCGGTCGTAACTTCCTGACCTGCTTTGTACAGAAGACGCGTTTCGAAGAAACGGAATCCATAGTTGATCAGCGCCTGGCTGCCATCGCTGCGCGCCTTGTCGCTTGACGTGCCCATGACGACGGAGATGACACGCATACCGTCGCGACTGGCGGACGAAACGAGGCAGTAGCCTGCTTCATCGGTGTGGCCGGTCTTGAGCCCGTCGACCGATTCGTCGCGCTGCAACAGGCGGTTGCGATTCGGCTGCCTGATGTCGTTGAACGTGTATTCCGTGACGGAATACCATGCATAATAATCCGGAAACTCCTCGATGATGGCGCGAGCCAGCGTCGCCAGGTCGCGTGCCGTGGTCTCATGACCCTCCGCCGGCAGCCCGGTCGCGTTGCGGAAGCTGCTGGAGTGCATCCCGAGCTGTTTCGCAGCCTGGTTCATCATCTGGGCAAAAACGTCTTCAGTGCCGGCAATGTGTTCGGCGAGCGCCACGCTCGCGTCGTTGCCCGACTGCACGATCATGCCGAGAAGGAGATCCTCGATCTTCACGCGCTTGCCGACTTCGACGAACATCCGCGAGCCTTCCGTGCGCCAGGCTTTTTCGGAGATGGTCGTTTCGTCCTCGAGCCGGATCTGACCCTGTTCCAACGCCTTGAATACGACGTAAGCCGTCATGAGCTTGGTTAGGCTTGCCGGCGCCAGTGCCACGTCGGGGTCCAGCGCCGCCAGTTCGTGACCGGTTGTCGCGTCGATCATGAGGTAGCTTTTGGCGCCGATGATCGGCGGCGCAGGGACGGGCATCGGCGCCTGCGCGTAACTGTTTGAAATTATGAAAAAAGTGACAAGAACGAAGACGTTGGACAGACGCTGCGACATGGGGCCTCGAGAATCGGGTACAGGGTTCGGGCGCGTATTGTACGCCGCTATTCGGTAATTAGGTACGGATCGGTGATGCCGATGTTCTCGAGCTCCTCGACGAGTATGTCGTACTGGATCACATCGTCGACAGGGCCGATACGCACGCGGTGCAGGGTTCGCTGCGGCGTGCGTTCCTCGTGAATAAACGCCTTCTCGATACCTGCATCGGACAGCGTGGCGAGGCGACGCTCCGCGTTGGCGCGGTCGCCGAATGCGCCGACCTGCACGTAAACCAGGTTGGACGTGATGGTTGAAGCGCCTCCGCGCCGCGGGGTACCGGCGCCGTCAACGCCGGTGGCCGTCGCGCTCCCGGCGACGGTTGCCCTGACGGGCCGGTCGCGTGCCGGCTCGTCGAAATTGATGGCCGTGACCTCGACGAGGCTCGTGCCGTCGCTGACCATGTCGAGCCTGAGTGCCGCCGCATACGACAGGTCGATAATCCGGTTGTTCACGAACGGGCCACGGTCGTTGACGCGCACAACGACCGATTTGTTGTTGCGCAGGTTGCGCACGTGAACATAGGTCGGCAGCGGCAGCGTTTTGTGCGCGGCCGTCATTGCGTACATGTCGTAGGTTTCACGGTTCGACGTCAGGTTGCCGTGAAACTTCGTGCCGTACCAGGAGGCGACGCCGCGTTCCCGGTAACCCTTTGCAGAGTTCATGACCGTGTAGCGCTTGCCGAGCACTTCGTAAACCGGGCCGTTTCCGTACTTGCTGCGCGGCTCGGGCTTCGGCACGGCATCGCCCGGGAGATCGGGAATACGCGAGCTGCCCGATGGCGGGCCGTCGCCGCGCACCTTGTTGCCGCCACAGCCGGCCATTGCGAGCATCGTGACGACGATGACCGGCAGCCTAGCCCGCATCGGCCGCTACCTTGCGGGCAATCTCCCGGCCGAGCTGGTGCGCAGCGAGCGCGTACATGACGCTGCGGTTGTATTTCGTGATGACGAAAAAATTGTGAAAGCCGACCCAATGCTCGGTACCGTCGTCGCCTTCGTAGGTCAGCAATTCACTCGTGCTGTCTGCGTTCATCCCGGTTGCGAATACGACGCCCTTGCGGGTCAGCGATTCGACCGTTTCGGTCGGGGTCAGGGTGTTCCGCGGCTTCGGGATGCCGCCGGACCAAACGCTGCCAAGCGTTGCCCGGGACACGATCTCTTCGTCCGGACGCCAACCGTGTTCAACGAAGTAATTCGCGACGCTGCCCGCCACATCGGCCCAGTTGTTCCAGATATCGCGCTTGCCGTCGCCCGTTGCGTCGACGGCATACGCGCGAAAACTCGACGGCATGAATTGCGGCCTACCCATGGCGCCGGCGTAAGAACCAACCGGCGCGGTTGCATCAAGCTCCTCTTCGCGCGCGAGAATCAGGAACTGCACGAGCTCGTTACGGAAGAATTTCTGCCGTGGCGGATAGTCGAAGGCCAGCGTCGACAGTGCGTCGATGACGCGGTCGTTTCCCGTGATACGCCCGTAGTAAGTCTCTACGCCAATGATCCCGACGATCATCTCGACGGAGACGCCGGTTTCCTTGTGAATCCGCTCGAGCATCTCCCGATGCTCGAGCCAGAACTCCGCACCGGCACGAATGCGTTCCTTCGTGATGAAAATCTTGCGGTACTCGCCCCACGAGAGCTTCTTCTCGGCCGGTGTCGAGATCCTGCGGATGATGGACTGCTTGATCCTGGCTTCGCCGAGCGTTGCGGCGAGTGCGTCCCGATCGAAACCGTGATCACTGACCATTTCGTCAATAAACGCAGCGACGTTCGGGCGCGTCACGTCCACGTACGCGTCTTCTGCGGCTTGGGAACAGGAAACGGAAACGAGGAGAATTGCAGCGACTGCGAGTAGGCGATGTTTCATCAGTGCGGCAACAGCTTCCGGTGCGAGTGAATGGACATGAGAATACCGAAACCCGCCATCAGCGTCACCATCGAGGTCCCACCGAAGCTGACGAGCGGTAACGGAATACCGACGACCGGCACGAGCCCGGTCACCATGGCGGTATTGACGAATACGTAGACCATGAAAGTCAGGCTGATCGATCCGGCGAGCAGACGCGAAAAGGTGTCGTGTGCCTGTACCGCGATGTAGAGGCCGCGACCGATGACGAACAGGTACAGCACGAGCAAGGTCAGTGCGCCGAGCAGGCCGAATTCCTCGCCGAGGACCGCAAAAATGAAATCCGTGTCGCGTTCCGGCAGGAATTCGAGCTGGGCCTGGGAACCATTGGTCCAGCCCTTCCCGAACGTACCGCCGGAACCGATTGCGATCTTGGACTGGATGATGTTGTACCCGGCACCGAGCGGATCGCTGTCCGGGTCGAGGAGCATCAGCACACGTTGCTTCTGGTAGTCCTGCATGAAGTTCCAGAGTACGAGCGCGCCGGGGATCGCCGCGATTCCCAGGCCGATGAACAGGCGGAATGACATGCCGGCGAGAATGACGACGATGATGCCCGACGCCGCGATGAGCAATGCCGTCCCGAGGTCGGGCTGCCGTGCGATCAGGACCGTCGGCACGACGATCATGACGGCGATGATTCCAATGTGCCCGATCTTCGGAGGAATCTGGCGATCGTGCAGGAACCATGCAGCCATCATCGGCACGCCGAGCTTCATGGCCTCCGACGGCTGGAAGCGAATGCCGATGTCCAGCCAGCGTTGCGCACCCTGGCCAACGTCACCCCTGGTGAGTACGAGGACCAGCAGCACGAGGCCCAGCAAGTAGCCCCACGGTGTCCAGCGGCGCAGGAAACCCGGCGGCAACTGGGCGACGATCAGCATCGCGACGAACGCGACACCGAGACGCACGATCTGGTTCATGAGGAGGCGATTGCTCTCGCCGACCGCGCTGTACAGGACGAATAGGCCGAGGCCGCAGATCAGCAGAAGACCGACGAGCAACGGGCCGTCGATGTGCAGATTGCGCATGAGGCGCGAGAAGTCGGAAAGCGGCGCGGCTTTCGGTGCGATCAGTCGTCGCGTTTCGCTAAGGCGCATCGTCGTATCCCAGCCAGGCGTCCATGATCGTTTTCGCGATAGGCGCGGCGACATTGCTGCCGCTTTCGCCGTTTTCGACGATCAGCGCGACCGCGATCTGCGGATCGTCGACCGGTGCAAACGACACGAACAGCGCGTGATCGCGCTGGCGTTCTTCCAGTTCGAGCTCGTCGTACTTCTCGTCCTGCGCGACCGAAATGACCTGGGACGTGCCGCTTTTGCCCGCCATGCCGTAAGGGGCGTTGTAGCCGACCGCACGTGCGGTCCCGCGCTCCCCTTGCAGTACGTCGACCATTGCCCCGATGATGTTGTCCCAGTAGAAGTCGCTGCTGACTTCGATATCGGGCAGGGCTTGCGGCTGTGTCAGGTGACGCGAGTTCGTCACCGGGTCCTCGACAGCCGCGACGATGTAGGGCCGGAACCGCTTGCCGCGTGTCGCCACTGCCGCCACGGCGTTTGCGAGCTGCAACGGTGTTGCGAGCATGTAGCCCTGGCCGATCGAGGCGATGACGGTCTCGCCGTGATACCAGCGCTTGTCGTCGGGATTACGAAAGGCGCGGCGCTTCCATTCCTTGTTCGGCACGAGACCTTCGTGCTCGCCGCCGATGTCGACGCCGGTCTGCATTCCGAGCCCGAACATTTCGAGGTAGTCGTGCATCGCGTCAATGCCGATATCGACGCTGATCTCGTAGAAATACACGTCGCAGGACTGCGAAATGGCTTCTCTGATATCGACCGGACCGTGGCCTTCGGGCTTCCAGTCACGATATCGATGCGGGTCGCCAGGAAGCTGGAAGTAGCCGCGGCAGAAGCTCTTGCGCGTCAGGTTGGTTGCGCCGGTCTCCAGAGCGGCCAGCGCAAGCATCGGCTTGATCGTGGAGCCTGGCGGGTAAGCGCCACGGACCGCTCGATTGAAGAGCGGCCTGTCCGGGTTCTCGCTGAGTTCGCGATACTGTGACGTGCTCATGCCGACCGCGAACAGGTTCGGGTCGAAGGACGGCGCGCTGACCAGCGCGAGAATCTCCCCGGTGTTCGGGTTGAGCGCGACGAGGGCGCCGCGGCGTCCTTCGAAGGCCTGCGTTGCGACTAGCTGCAGGTCGAGATCGAGACTCAGGTAGACATTGTCGCCGGGCTCCGGCGTCAGGTCGACTGGAAGCGTATCGAGAAGTTCGCTCGTGTTGCTCGGAACCTGCCGGCCCCTGGCGTTCGTGATCAGGTGACGGTATCCCGCGTCGCCATGCAGGTCGGCTTCGAACGCGTTTTCGACGCCCGTCTTGCCCGTATGCGAGGTGCCGGCGTAGGACGCCGGGTCCAGACGTTGCAGGTCGTCGGTGCTCAGCGCGCCGACGTAGCCGACGGCGTGGGCGACGGCGGCCCCGTCCGGGTAGTGCCGCACGAGACGCGGGCGGAAGTCGACGCCCGGGAAACGCGGCCGCTGGATCGCGAAGTTGGCGATTTCCTCGTCGGTCAGCCGGAACTTGAGCGTGACCGGTTTGAAGCGCGGCCCGCTGCGGCTGAGTTCCTTGAATCGCGGGATCTCCTCCTCCTCGATAAGGCCGAGCACGGCGAGCCGCGACAGGGTGTCGTCGAGATCGTCGACCTGTTCGGGAATCAGCTCCAGCTGGTAGGCGGGCAGGTTTTCGGCCATGACGCGGCCGTTGCGATCGAAGACGAGGCCTCGAATCGGCGGTACCGGCTCGATGCGCACGCGGTTGCCCTGTGATTTCTCCGCGAACAGTTCGTGGTCGACGACCTGCAAGTGCACGAGCCGCGCGACGACCAGGCCGACCAGCATTACGGAAACCACCGATGCAAGGATCACACGCGAGATGAACAGCCGGCGTTCCGAATGGACGTCCTTGATCGGCGAAAGCAGTCCGGCCATCTCGCTAGGCCCCCGACGGCGCCCGGAAGCGGATGCCCGAGAGGAACATGTAAAGAAACGGCCAGATTATCGTGCCGGTGATGATGGGACCCCAGTAGGTCACCGACGGGGCCGTGACGCTGGCGACGCCATTGATCCAGAAGAGGATGAACTGGTACAGCGCGATCAGCGCGAAAACCGTTGCCGTGAGCTGCGACAGCGGGAACACACGCATCAGCAGATGAAAACGCACCGTAATGAAGACGATGACACACAGCGCGACAGCGTGCTGGCCGAGCAACGTGCCGTACGACACGTCGAGGACGACACCGATGATCCAGGCTGTGCCGACGCTCCAGCTGCGCGGCAGCTGCATCGCCCAGAAGATCAACAGCAACGCGAGCCAGTCGGGCCGGAATGGCTGGATACCGCCCGGGAGCGGCATGATCGACAGCATCAGGCCGACGAACAGCGTGATGACGACCGGCAAACGGCGGGACGCCCGGCTCATTCGCTGACCTCCTCGCCGTCGTCTTCCGTCACAACGGGCGGCGCCGACCAGATGAGCATGACCTCGCGAACCTGATCGAGCGCGGCCGACGGTGTGGCGGTCACGTCGGCAAACGGCTCGGACGGTATACGCGTAACCGTGTTGACGACGGCTACCGGGTAGCCGGCCGGAAACGCGCCGCCGAGGCCCGAGGTGACGAGCAGGTCGCCGGCCCGGATATCCGCGTTATTCGGCAGGAACGGCAGGTCCAGGCGGTCGATCTCACCGGTGCCGACGGCAATGGTGCGCAGGCCATTGCGATTCACCTCGACCGGCAACGCGTGTTCGGTATCGCTGATGAGCACGGCTTGCGACGTCATGATGCCGGTTCCTATGACCTGGCCTACGACACCGTTGGCATCGACGATCGCCTGGCCGTCGTAGACGCCATCGCGACTGCCGATGTCGATCACGAGATTGTGCTTGTAGGGGTTGGCATCGACGGCCATGATCTCGGCGACGCGCACTTCGTCGCGTACGCGCGTACGCGCTTCGAGTAACCCCCGCAGCCTGGCATTCTCGGCCTCGAGTGCCGTCAGCCGCTGCAGCCGCGCGTTCGTAAGCAGGCGCTCCGCCTGCAGTCGGCCGAGCTCGAGCTCGAGCTCGTTGCGCGACGTCGTGGAGTCGCCGAGCCAGTTCCAGAAGCGCACCGGCGCGTCGACGACGAGACGCACGGGATAGACGGCTGCATCGATACCACGGCGAATTCCGTCGAGGTGGTTCTGCCGGTGGTCGAGATACATCAGCCCGATGCTGACGAGAATCAGGACAATGACCCGGAGACCCAGCGCCGGGATACGTGCTGGATTGCTGTTATTTCCCCGGGACGCGACCATGATTCCGCGTGGGGGTGATCACTCCAATCCGAAAACGGCAGGACCGTGTTCGTCGATCAATTCGATGACGCGGCCGCCGCCACGGGCGACGCATGTGAGCGGTTCATCCGCGATGACCACCGGCAAGCCGGTTTCTTCCATGAGCAGTTTGTCGAGGTCCCGCAGCATTGCGCCACCGCCGGTCAGGACGATGCCGCGTTCGGCGACGTCGGCGCCGAGTTCGGGTGGCGTCTGCTCGAGGGCTTCCTTGACCGCACCGACTATGCCTTGCAGCGGCTCCTGCAAGGCCTCGAGGATTTCGTTGGAATTCAGCGTGAAGCTGCGCGGTACGCCCTCGGACAGGTTGCGACCCTTGACCGAAATTTCTAGGACCTCCTGGCCCGGAAAAGCGGAGCCTATGTCGTGCTTGATGCGCTCGGCGGTCGCCTCGCCGATCAGGATGCCGTAGTTGCGGCGGACATAGTTCGTGATGGCCTCGTCGAAACGATCGCCGCCGATACGGACCGAGGCGGCGTACACGATGCCGTTCAGCGAAATGACGGCGACTTCGGAGGTCCCGCCGCCGATATCGAGGACCATCGAGCCGCGCGCCTCGTGCACGGGCATGCCGGCGCCGATGGCCGCAGCCATGGGTTCATCTATAAGGTGTACCTTGCGGGCCCCGGCGCCTTCGGCCGACTCGCGGATTGCGCGACGTTCGACCTGTGTCGAACCATAGGGCACGCAGATCAGGACACGCGGACTTGGGCGAAAGTAGCGCGACTGGTGGGCCTTGCGAATGAAGTGCTGCAGCATCTTCTCCGTGACCGTGAAGTCGGCGATGACACCGTCTTTCAGCGGCCGGATGGCGGTGATGTTCCCTGGTGTGCGGCCCAGCATGTTCTTGGCTTCCATACCGAC
>JANQGP010000225.1 GCA_028277265.1 Woeseiaceae bacterium
TGACCCGCTGGAACGGGCCGCTGATCTCGAGCGATGAAATCTGGCGGTCGAGCATGACCAGCGTGAACTGGTAGGTCGCGAAAACGATACCGATCGCGACAATCGGCGTCACGATACGGCCTATTCGGATCTTCGGCATCGTGAACGTCCTTGTCTTCGAAGACTTGCGGCGTTTCGCCTGTTTACGCGCCATTGACAGCCACCTCCGCCTCTGGTGTGGACTCGACCGATACGAAGCTCGTCTCGAGAATGCGCCAGCAAAGTTCCTCGAAATCGACGCCTACTTGTCTCGCGGCCATCGGCACGAGGCTGTGGCTTGTCATGCCCGGCACCGTATTCACCTCGAGCACGAGCGGTTGTCCATCCTCGCCCGTCATGAAATCGACGCGACCCCAGCCGGTGCACCCGAGTTCCCGGAACGCAGCGACGGCCAACTCACCGTACGCGGCCTCCTGATCCGCGGTCGCGGTGCCGGGGCAGATGTACTCGGTACGGTCCGATTCGTACTTGGCGCGATAGTCGTAGAAAACCCGCGGCGTCACGATGCGAATGCTCGGCAGCGCTTCGCCCTGCAGGACCGCAACGCTAAACTCGTCGCCCGCAATGCAAGTCTCGAGGAGTGCCGTATCGCCGTACCGCAGCGCCGTATCGACGGCAC
Source organism: Woeseiaceae bacterium (assembly GCA_028277265.1). GTDB lineage: Bacteria > Pseudomonadota > Gammaproteobacteria > Steroidobacterales > Woeseiaceae > UBA1847. Next base: position 659 of record JANQGP010000225.1, read on the forward strand.
CGTTCAGCTCGCCGCGCTCGAAGATCTTTGACATCCCGACGCTCGACCCCTGGCCGGACGGTTTGACGATCAACGGGAAACCGAGGTTTTCGGCCGCAACCGACGCATCGTCGCGCGAGTGGATTACCGCGTAATCCGGTGTCGGGATGCCGGCGGCACGGAACAGGTGCTTGCTGAGCACCTTGTCCATCGCAACAGCCGATGCCATCACGCCACTGCCGGTATAGGGGACGTCGAGCCATTGCAGCAGCCCTTGAAGCGCACCGTCTTCGCCGCCCGGGCCATGCAGCGCGATCCATACCCGGTCGAATCCGGCCCTGGTGAAATCGGCCATCGGCCGCTCTGCAGGATCCCAGCCATGTGCATCGACGCCGCGGTCCCGCAGCGCCTTGAGCACCGCGGTACCCGTGTCCAGAGAGACCGCTCGTTCGCTCGACAAGCCTCCCAGAAAAACGGCGACCCGGCCGAACTCACCCGCGCTCGCAACGATTCGACGTTGTTCCACCGGCCCGCTCATGCGGCCTCCTCGCCGACGATGCGCACTTCGTGGACCAACTCGACGCCGTGTTTCTCGAGGACCGTCCGGCGTACGAAATCGATCAACGCCTCGATATCCGCGGCCGTGGCATTGTCACGATTGATGATGAAATTCGCGTGCTTCCCTGAGACCTCCGCGCCACCGATACGATGGCCCTTGAGGCCGGCCGCCTCGATGAGTCGCGCGGAATAGTCACCCGGCGGATTGCGGAACACCGAGCCACAGCTCGGCAACCCGAGAGGCTGAGTCGCCTTGCGGCGCTCCAGCATGTCGTTCAGGGTTTCCATGCTCGGCTCTACGCCGGGCTCGAAGCGAAACAGGCCCTCGAGAAACCACTCGTTGGCGGGCCCCGTCACGTTGCGGTAGCCGACCGAATACTCGCTCGGCGCACGCTGGAAAAACTCGCCGGCGCGGTTGATCGTGCGCACCGATTCGACGCGCTCCCAGGTCTCTCCGCCGTGCGCACCCGCGTTCATTGCCAGCGCCCCGCCGACGGTGCCGGGGATGCCCGCGAAGAACTCCGATGGTCCGAGGCCCCAGCGGATGCACTGTCGCGCGAGCTGCGTACACGGCAACCCGGCACCGGCGCGCACCCGGTAGCCATCGACCCGCTCGAGTTTTCTCAGCATCTTCGTCGCCGAAACGACCACGCCGCGTATGCCGCCGTCGCGTACGAGCAGGTTGGAACCGACGCCGTGCCAAAAGACCGGCGTCGACGTGTCCAGCTCGGCAAGAAACGCCGACAGGTCGTCGATGCTCGCCGGCAAGAAGAACGTCTCCGCCGGTCCGCCGACGCGCCAGGACGTATGGCGGCTCATCGGCTCGCCGTAGCGCAGCTCGCCCTGAACATGAATGTCCCGCGCCACGGCCATCATGAGTGCACCTTCAACGAAGGGCCGTCACTGAGGAGTCGGGGCAGAGTCTGTGCGTAGGCGCCGATGTCGCCCGCGCCCATCGTCAGCACGAGATCACCGTCCGCGAGCATGTCGTCGAGCACGCCGGCAAGGTTGTCCAGCTGCTCGACGAATACGGGTTCGACCGCACCCCGCGTGCGCACGGCGCGCGCCACGGAGCGGCCATCGGCGCCGGCGATCGGCTCTTCGCCCGCGGCGTAGACGTCGAGAAGCACCAGCGCGTCAGCCTCCGACAGTACGGTGGCGAAATCGTCCATCAGATCGCGCGTTCGCGTGAACCGGTGAGGCTGGAAGACCAGCACCACGCGCCGCTCGGGATAGGCGGCCTTCGCGGCTGCCAGCGTCGCTGCGACCTCTGTCGGGTGATGCCCGTAGTCGTCGACGATCCTGACGGTACCGTTCCCGGTGCGGACTTCGCCGAGGTTCTGGAATCGTCGGTCGATGCCTTCGAACTTCTCGAGCGCCGCGACGACGGCGTCGTCGCCAATCTGCAGTTCATCCGCGACGGCGATGGCCGCGAGCGAGTTACGGACATTGTGCATGCCGGGAAGCCTCAGCCTGATGTGCAACATCTGGTGCACGCTCTGCGTGTCACCGAGCTCCTGTTCGGCTTTGCCGGAACGGACGACGTCGAATTCGGTCATGTCTTCGCTGAACTCGACGTTGACGGCGCGGATGTCGGCCTCCTCGTTCGTCCCGTAGGTAGTGACCGACCGGCCGATGTCTCCGAGGATCTCGTTCACGCCCGGGTCGTCCGTGCAGACGACGGCGAGTCCGTAGAACGGCAGGTTGTGGAGGAACTCGATGAAACTCGACTTGAGTTTCTCGATGTCGCCGTCGTAGGTCGCCATGTGGTCGGCATCGATATTCGTGACGATCGACAGCATCGGTTTCAGATGCACGAACGACGCATCGCTTTCATCGGCCTCGGCCACGAGGTAATCGCCCTCACCGAGCCGCGCGTTCGCATCGGCGCTCTTGAGTCGTCCACCGATCACGAACGTGGGGTCGAGGCCGCCCTCGGCAAGCACGCTGGCCACGAGACTCGTCGTGGTCGTCTTGCCGTGAGTGCCGGCAACCGCGATCGCATAACGGAAGCGCATGAGCTCGGCGAGCATCTCGGCGCGGCTGACGACGGGCATCAGCTGCTCACGAGCTGCAGCCACTTCAGGGTTGGTTTCATCGACCGCGCTGGAAACGACGACGGCGTCGGCGTCGCGGATGTGGTTGGCGGCGTGGCCGACGAATACTCTCGCGCCCTGGCTTTCGAGGCGTCGTGTCTGTTTGTTCGTCTTGAGATCGGACCCCTGCACGGCGTAGCCGAGACTCAGCATCACCTCGGCGATCCCGGACATACCGGCGCCGCCGATCCCGACGAAATGCACGCAGTGGATTCGACGCATTTGCTTGATCATGCCGCCGCTCCAGCCTCGGCGAGGCAGATCTCGGTAATGCGACTCAACGAGTCCGGGCAAGCCAGCGCCCGCGCTTTCGCCGCTCGCTGCTGCAGCCCGGCGCGCGATTGCAGCCACTCCCGCAGCAGGTCGGAGAGATGCTGCGGTGTCAGCTCGTTTTCGGGAATGATCATCGCGGCGCCTGCGGCCGCCATCGGTCGCGCGTTTGCCGTCTGGTGGTCGTCGACCGCTGCCGGGTACGGGACGAACAAGGCGGGTACGCCGACGGCGCAGAGCTCCGCGACGGTCAGCGCGCCGGCACGGCAGATGACCAGGTCGGCCCAGGCGTAGGCATCGGCCATGTTCTCAATGAACGGCACCATCTCGACCTCGACGTCGTGATCGGCATAAGCCTGTTTCGCGATGTCGAGCGTGCGCTCGCCGCACTGGTGGCGGACCTCGGGGCGGACCTCCCTGTCGAGAAGCGCCAGTGCCGCAGGCACGGTGCGATTCAATGCCAGGGCGCCCTGGCTGCCGCCGAGGACGAGCACCCTGAGGGGACCCTGGCGAACCGCGTAGCGCTCGTGCGGGGGCACGACGGCCGCGATGTCCTCGCGGACCGGGTTGCCGACGGTTTCCGCGTCGACGGAGGAATTAAAACTGCCCGGGAAGGCTTGCAGCACAACCCGGGCAAGACGCGCCAGAAGACGGTTGGTCATGCCCGCCGCGGCATTCTGTTCATGGATGACCAGCGGTCGACGGGTCAGCCAGGCGGCGACACCGCCGGGACCACTGACGAACCCGCCCATGCCGAGCACGGCGGCGGGACGGCGACGCAGGATGACGCCGAGCGACTGCAATAGCGCCCAGCCGATCTGGAAGGGTGCGATCAGCACCGCCAGGAACCCTTTGCGGCGCAGTCCCCTGATGCTGATCCACTCGATGTCGATGCCGGCCGACGGTACGACACGCGCCTCGAGCCCGGCCCGGGTGCCCAGCCACACGACGTCGCGAGACTCGGCCTGTAATGCGCGTGCAACCGCGAGCGCCGGGTAGACGTGCCCGCCCGTGCCGCCCGCCATGACGAGGATGGGTCGCATACTCATGACTTCCTGCGACCTCGCTTGCGGTTCACGGGGCTGGCGTCGACGACGAGCTCGTGATGAATCCTGAGCAGCAGCCCGATGCAGATCATCGTGATGATCAGGCTGCTGCGGCCGTAGCTGATCAGCGGCAACGTCAGGCCTTTCGTCGGCAGCAAACCCATGTTGACGCCGATGTTGATGAACGCCTGCAGGCCCAGCCAGGTGCCGAGGCCGATCGCAAAGTAGGCCTCAAAAAAACGTTCGGCATCGTGGGCTCGCATACCGAGCTTGAAGATGCGCCAGAGGAGTGCCAGGAACAAGCCAACGAGCACCAACGAGCCGAACAATCCGAATTCCTCGGCGAACACGGCGAAGACGAAATCGGTGTGCGCCTCGGGGAGGTAGAAGAGTTTCTGTACGCTGTCGCCCAGGCCGACGCCGAACCATTCCCCGCGACCGATCGCAATGAGCGACTGTGTGAGCTGGAAGCCGGAGTCGTAGGGGTCCGACCACGGATCCAGAAAACCGGTAAAGCGCTTCATGCGATATGGCGCCGCCACGGTCAGGGCGATAACAGCGAAGACGGCGGCACAGAAAAACACGATGAAATCGCGAATGCGCGCGCCTGCAACAAACAGCATCGTCATCGCGGTCGCCAGCAGAACGATCGCGGCGCCGAAATCGGGCTGCATGAGCAACAGGCCGCAGGCCAGCGTCAACACGAGCATCGGCCTCAGGAAGCCCATGAAATCCTCGCGGAGCGCCTTGTTGCGGCGCACGAGGTAACCGGACAGGTACATCAGGAAACACAGGCGTGCGGGCTCGGCAACCTGCAGGTTCATGAAGCCGACGCGCACCCAGCGAGTGGCACCGTTGACCTCGTGGCCGACCCCCGGCACGAGCACGATGGCCAGCAGGGAAAGTCCGAGTAGCAGCACGAGCGGACCGAGGTTGCGCCACACCTGCATCGGAATGAACAGGCAAACGGCGCCGGCGATCGTACCGATTGCCGCGGCAAGCAGTTGACGCTCGACGTAGAAGAACGGGTTGCTCGCCGCGTCTTCGGAAATCGATATCGACGCCGAGGCAAGAACGACGAAGCCACCGAGCAACAGCATCAGCACGATCGTCAGCAGCACCGTATCGATCTTGAGTTCGGTACGCATGCGCGCCGGGAACGGGAAGGTGGAGGCGCTCATCTTGTCCACTCTCGCGAGCCGCGTTCCGGCCGGGAGGCAATCCAGCTCATCGCCTTATGCCCTCCACCGCTTCGATGAATGCATCGCCGCGAGCCATGTAGTTGTCGTACTGATCGAGGCTCGCGCAGGCCGGCGCGAGCAGGACCGTGTCCTCGGACTCGGCGCAGCTCGCCGCCATGTGTACGGCCGACTCCATGTTCTCGGCGAAGTGCACTGGCATCACCGTATCGAGGGCGCGTGCGATCTTATCGGCATCCTTGCCGATCAGCACGGCGCCGCGCAATTTGCCTTCGATCGCGGCCGCAAGCTCACTGAAGTCGCCGCCCTTGCCGTCGCCACCGGCGATCAACACGAGCATCCCGTCCACGGAGTTGATCGATGCGACGGCGGCGCCGACGTTGGTCGCTTTCGAGTCGTTGATATAGTTGACGGCACCGATGCGCGCGACGAATTGCATGCGATGCGGGAGGCCCGGGAACTCGACGAGAACCTGCAGCATCGCGCCCGTATCCAGGCCGGCGAGATCGCCAGCGGCCAGTGCAGCGAGTGCGTTGAGCTGGTTGTGGACGCCGAACAAGGTCAGGTCCCTGACGGCGAGCAGCAATACGTCGCCACGAGCCAGGTAGTGTTCGCCCTCGTCCTCGCGAATACCGTAGTGGCCTTCCTCCGGCGCATCGAGACCGAAGCTGATGACGCGTCCGCAGTGGCTGACGCGCCGTGCCGCTTCCTCGTCGGCCCGGTTCACCACGGCCGCATCGGCATCCGCGAAAATGCGGTACTTCGTTTCGCGGTATTCGTTCTCGTCCGCGTGCCAGTCGAGATGATCCGGCGAGATATTGAGCAATACGGCAATCTCGGCCGGGAGCGTTGCCGTGCGCTGCAGCTGGAAACTCGACAATTCGAGCACGTAGAGGTCCGGCGCTTCCCCGTCCAGCAGGTCGAGCGCGGGCTCGCCCAGGTTGCCGCCGGCCAGCACGTTGCGATCGTCCGCCCGGCACATGTAGTACAGCAGCGTCGTTACCGTGCTTTTGCCGTTCGAGCCCGTCACCGCGATATAGGGTTTCTCGGCATCGCGTGCGAAAAGCTCGATGTCCGAGATGATCTCGAGTCCCCTCCTGCGCGCCTCCCGGAGCAACGGATGACTGTCCGGGATACCCGGTGAAGCGACGATGCGATCGATGCCTTCCGGCAGCTCGATATCGCCGAGCAGGACGTCCGCGTCCGGCCAGACGTCATTGAGCGTGTCGAGGCCGGGTGGCTCTTCGCGACTGTCGAAGAAGATTGCGTTGCCATCGTTGCGCTTCAGATAGCGCGCGATCGACAAGCCGGTGGTGCCGAGGCCCACGACCAGATCCCTGTTCGCTGTCGGTTTTGCGCGACTCATCGGATCTTCAGGCTCGCAAGACCGATCAGCACGAGGATGACGGTGATGATCCAGAAACGCACGATGACCTTGGGCTCGGCCCAGCCCTTGAGTTCGAAGTGATGATGGATCGGCGCCATGCGGAATACGCGCTTGCCCGTCAGCTTGTAGGACACGACCTGGATCATCACGGACAGGGTTTCGACGACGAAGATCCCGCCCATGATGGCGAGAACGATCTCCTGGCGTACGATGACGGCAACGACACCGAGCGCCGCACCCAGCGACAGCGCACCAATGTCGCCCATGAACACCTGGGCGGGATACGTGTTGAACCACAGGAAGCCGAGCCCGGCACCGGCCATTGCCGTGCAAAAGACGAGGATCTCGCCCGTGCCCGCAACGTACGGGATGCCGAGGTAGCCGGAGAAGTTCACGTTGCCGGTGACGTACGCGAAGATGCCGAGTGCGCCGCCGACGAGGACGGTCGGCATGATCGCCAGGCCGTCGAGGCCATCAGTAAGGTTGACTGCATTACTGAAGCCGACAATAAAAAAGTACGTCACGACGACCTGGAACATGCCTAAGGGGATCGCCAGGTCCTTGAAATACGGGATCAATAACGAGGTCTGAACCTCGTCTGTCGCCGTGACGTACAGGGCTATGGCGGCGATGATTGCCGCACTTGACTGCCAGAAGAGCTTTTGCCGCGCCGAGATGCCGGCGGGGTCCTGAAGAATCAGTTTCTTGTAGTCGTCGACGTAGCCGATGACGCCGAAAGACAGCGTCACGAACAGGACGATCCAGACGTACATGTTCTCGAGATTCGCCCACAGCACCGTGCTGATGGAGATGGCCGCGAGTATCAGCGTGCCGCCCATTGTGGGTGTGCCGGACTTGAGCAAGTGGGTTTCGGGGCCTTCCTCGCGCACGGGCTGGCCGAGCTGGTTCACCTGCAGCCGCTTGATCATGCGCGGCCCGATGATGAACGAGATCACCAGCGCAGTCAGGGCACCCATGATCGCGCGCATCGTCAGGTAGTTGAAAACGTTGAAGCCCGATTCGAACTGCGCGAGGTATTGCGTGAAATAGAGCAGCACCGTCAGGCCTCCCGTCTCGCTTTCCCGGGCTCTCGCAACGCATCGACTACACGTTCCATGCGCATCGAGCGGGACCCCTTGACGAGAACGCTGACGTCCGCGGTCAACTCTGCGCCGAGCTCCCTGACCAGCGCGTCGATCGAGGTGTACCAGCTCGCATGCTCGCCGAAGCCCTCGGCCGCATGCGTTGCGAGGTCGCCGTACGCGAACAAGCGGTCCACACCGCTTGCCCGCGCGGCTTCTCCAACCTCGCGATGCAGCTCCGCCGCATCGTCCCCGAGTTCCTTCATGTCGCCGAGCACGAGCCAGCTATCGCCCGGCAGGGAAGCCACGAATTCCGCCGCCGCAACGACCGAAATCGGATTCGCGTTGTAGCTGTCGTCGAAAAGGGCCGCACCGTTGATGCCGCGCAACGGCTCGAGCCTGCCGCCGACCGGGTTGACGCTCTCGAGGCCGGCGCGAACGGTATCGAGCTCGACGCCGACCGCGTGGGCGATCGCCGCCGCCGCGCAAGCATTGCGCACGTTGTGGATTCCTGCCAGCGGCAGCGACACAGGCACGGATTCGCCCGCAAGGTGCAGGCTGAAGTTGGTCCCACGAGCGCCGGCGACGATGTCGTCGGCGCGCGCGTCGGCCTCTTCGCCGAAACCGAAGCTGAGACTGCCGACGTCCGTAACGAGGGACGTCCAGTAGCCGAAGTATTTGTCATCCGCGTTGAGCACGGCGACTTTCGGGCGCGATGCGTTTTGCAGGATCTCGCCCTTCGCGCGCGAGACGCCCCTGACGGACCCGAAGCCTTCGAGATGGGCGGAACCCGCATTCGTGATCGCAACGACATCGGGATTGGCGAGCGCCGTCAGGTAAGCGATCTCGCCGGCATGATTCGCGCCCATTTCGAGCACGGCGAAACGATGGGACGCATCGATGCGCGAGAGCATCAGCGGTACGCCGATATCGTTGTTGAGATTACCCTCCGTCGAGAGCGTCGTCCCTTTCAGCGCGAGGCATGCCGCGATCAGTTCCTTCAGCGTCGTCTTGCCGTTGCTGCCCGTGATTCCGATGACCGTGGCGTCAAACTGACTGCGCCATGCAGACCCGAACCGGCCCAGCGCGGCTTTCGCATCTTCGACGACAATCTGTGGCAAGGCGTCGTCGGTGCGGCCCGCAACAACCGCGCCCGCGGCACCGGCTTCGCGCGCGGCATCGACGTAGTCACGTCCATCGAAGTTCGGCCCCTGCAGGGCAAAGAACAGCTCGCCGTCGCGAATGCTGCGCGTATCGGTACTGATCCCGGTGAACGCGCGATCCGGGCCGCGCAGTTCACCCTGTATCGCGGCGGCCGCGTCGGAGAGCATCGAGATCATGTCGAGCCCCCCCGCTTCCCGAGCGCGGCAGTTGCAATCGCAACATCGGAGAAAGATCGCCGTTCCCCGCCGACGTCCTGGTAATCCTCGTGCCCTTTTCCGGCAATGAGGACGATGTCGTTGTCCGCGGCCTGGCCGAGCGCCCAGGCAATTGCCGCGGCCCGATCCTCGATGATCGCGACACGTTCCGGTTGCGCCAGGCCGCCAGTGATGTCGTCGATGATCGACTGGGGGTCCTCGCTGCGTGGATTGTCGCTCGTGACGACGACACGATCCGCGAAAGACTCCGCGGCCTTGCCCATCCAGGGGCGCTTGCCCGCGTCACGGTCGCCACCGCAGCCGAACACGCACCACAGCCTGCCCCGGCCATGCGGGCGCAATGCGCGCAGCGCGACTTCGAGCGCGTGCGGCGTGTGAGCGTAGTCGATGTACGTCGCCGGGCCATCGGCGGCCACGCGCTGCATTCTTCCGGGCGGTGCGCTGAGCTCCGACATGGCGTCGCAAGCCTTGTCCAATTCGGTACCGCTCCTGAGAAGAACCGCAAGGACGAGCATCGCGTTGGCCACATTGAATTCGCCGGGCAACCGCAACGAGAAACGGCCATCGCCCCAGGAGCTCGAGAAACTGACGTCCGACCCGCCTTCTGTGGCAACGACGGAACGCACGAATACGTGAAGCCGGCCGTCGGCCGTGCGGTCGCAGCTCGTCGACACGGTAACGACGTCCGCGCCGCAACGCGCCGCCAGCTGCGCACCGTACTCGCTATCGAGATTCACGATTCGATGCTCCGGACTGCAATCGAAAAACAGCCGCGCCTTCGTCTCGAAGTACTCGTGCATGCTGGCGTGGTAGTCCAGGTGATCGCGTGTCAGGTTCGTGAAGATCGCGGTGTCGAATCGAACGCCGTCGACTCGTCCTTGCGCAAGTGCGTGCGAGGAAACTTCCAGCGCGGCACGCGTTGCACCCTGCTCGACGAACCCGGCAAGCCTGCCATGCAATTCCAGCGCGGCCGGTGTCGTCATTCCGTCGGTGCCCTGCAGCATGTCGACTCCGAAGCCCAGTGTTCCGAGGTAACCGCAACGCTCACCGAGAAGCCCGGCCGCCTGTGCCATCAGCCACGCGACAGTAGTCTTGCCGTTGGTGCCGGTGATGCCGATGACGCCGAGCGACGCGGACGGCTGGCCGTAGAAGCGATCGGCGATTTCTCCGAGCCGCGAGGCGAGATCGGGAACGGCGATCGACGGAATGCCGGTATTCCCGGGCGCCGTGCCCGTCGACGAGTCCCACACGACCGCCACGACGTCGGACTCGGCGGCTTCGGCGAGAAAATCGAGACCGTGACTCGTCAGGCCCTGCACGGCGAGGAAGACATCGCCTTCGCCCAGACGACGGCTGTCGCTGCTGATGCCGGCGATCGGTATCGCCGGTGCATCGACGATCCCCTGCAACAGGTCGGCAAGGGTCATCTTGGCAGTCAGGTGTTCGGCCGGCATGCTCATTCGCGCTCCGCCCTGGTTGCCATGGCTTGCAACACGCTGCCCGGATCGCGCGCCGGCATCGCGTCGGGCGACACGGCCAGCAAGCGCAGCGACTCGGACATGACGTCCGCGAATACCGGCGCGGCGACGTCGCTGCCGTAGTAGAGTTCGCCGCCCGGCTCGTCGATGACGACGACCGCCGCAAGCTGTGGATCGCTGGCCGGCGCGAGCCCCGCGAATATCGAAATGTACTTGTCCTGCGAGTAGCCCCCGGTCGCGAACTTCCAGGCCGTACCGGTCTTGCCAGCCACGCGGTAGCCGTCGATCGCCGCCTTGTTGCCGGTGCCGCCCGGGCGCACGACCTCTTCGAGCATGCGGCGAACCGAGTCTGCCGTCGATTCCCCGATGATCTGTGCGCCGTCGGCCGGTTGCTCGAGCGCGATCAGCGACACGGGGCGCATCCGGCCATGGTCGCCGATTGCCGCGTAGGCTTGCGCAAGCTGGAGCGGTGTAACCGAGATGCCGTAGCCATAGGCCAGCGTCGCCTGGCTGATTGGCCGCCAGTTGCTGAAGTGCGTCAACATTCCGGCGGATTCGCCCGGAAACCCCGACGTCGTGAGCTCGCCAAGCCCGAACTGCGTCATCGTCTCCCAAAGCTGGTCCGGTTGCAGCGTCATCGCGAGCTTCGTAATGCCGACGTTCGAGGACCGCGCGAGAATCGTGGTCAGGCTGACACGGCCGAGGTTGCGCGTGTCCTCGATCCGCTTCGGACCGACGACGATGAACCCCGGTGCCGTATCGATGATGCTGGATGGCCGGTACTGGCCGCTCTCGAGCGCGGCTGCAATCACGAGGGGTTTCAGGCTCGAACCGGGCTCGAAGATGTCCGTGATCGCGCGGTTACGGTAGCGCTCCGCCGAGAATTGCGAGCGGTCATTCGGGTTGTAGGTCGGCTGGTTGACCATGGCCAGCACTTCACCGGTCTTCACGTCGAGTACGACGATCGATCCCGAGCGCGCGTTGTGTGTCCCGATCGCCGATTTCAGCGTGCGATAGGCAAGGTACTGCAGACGCAGGTCGATGCTCGTGCGCAGGTCCTTGCCGTGATGCGGAGGTCGGATGCTCGCGACGTTTTCGATGGAACGACCCAGCCGGTCCTTGAGGACGCGCTTGGCGCCGGACTCGCCGGCCAGCCAGTGATTGAACGCGAGTTCCAGTCCTTCCTGGCCTTCGTCATCGATGTTGGTGAAGCCGACGAGGTGCCCGGTTACTTCGGACGCCGGGTAGTAGCGGCGATACTCACGTTGTGCATTGATGCCGGGAAGCTCCAGCGCCAGCACTTCGGCCGCCTGCTCCGGGTTCAGGTGGCGCTTCAGATACAGGAATTCCTTGTCCATGCTGCGCGTGATCCGACGCATGAGCACCTGCGAATCGACGCCGAGGGCCCGCGCCAGTTGCGGCACGCTGTCGATTGCCGGTGCGAACTGCTGCGGGTTCGCCCAGACCGAATCGACCGGCGTACTGATAGCCAGCGGCTCGCCGTTGCGATCGGTGATCGTCCCCCGGTGCGCCGAAATCTTCTCGGTTCGCAGATGGCGCGAGTCCGCCTGCCGGGTCAGGAAATCGGTATCGAGAACCTGCAAGTGCACGGCGCGCGCAACCAACGACGCGGCCACGAGCCCGAAGAACGCGGTTACCAGCGTCACCCGGCCCGTGAATCGCCGGGCAGCCTGCTGTTTTGTCTCTGCGCCGCGCCTCATGGACGTTCGATCACGAAGATATCCGCGGTGTCCGGACGAACGAGTGCGAGGTCGTCCGTCGCCACCTGTTCGATGCGTGCATGCTGGGCCCAGGTGCTTTGTTCGATCTGCAGCTGTCCCCACTCGATGTTCAATTCGTCGCGCTCGTGGGTCAGTCCTTCGAGCTCGATGAAGAGCTTGCGTGACTCGTGCTTGGTATAGACGAGCGCAACGGCGCTCAGAACGCAGACGATCGCGAACACGAACACGAGCAGGAAAGGCTGACGTTGCGCGGTCATCAGTTGCGCTCCGCGATCCGCAGGCGCGCGCTGCGCGCACGTCGATTGGCTGCGATCTCGTCGCCGGTCGCAGTAACTGCCTTGCCTATGAGACGCAGCGTCGGCCGGAACTCCTGCGGCACATCGGGCATGCCGCGGTATTGCTCCGCTTCTCGTGAGGCGTCGCGCATGAAGCGTTTGACGATGCGATCTTCGAGCGAGTGAAACGTGATGACGCACAGCCGCGCCCCACGTCTCATCACCTTGACGGACTGCTCGAGCATCGCTTCGAGCTGCTCCAGTTCGCGATTGATGAAGATACGTATGGCCTGGAACGTCCGGGTGGCAGGGTGGATCTTCTCACCGCGTGCCAGCCTGGCGTCCTCGACGACGCGTGCGAGTTGTGCCGTGCGGGAGATCGGGGCGGCAGCCCGCGCCTCCACGATCGCGCGGGCGATGCGCGCCGCGTTCTTTTCCTCACCGTATTTCCGCAGCACGTACCTCAACTCCTTCTCGCCCACAGTCGCAAGCCATTCGCTGGCGGGCGTGCCGGTTTCCGGGTCCATTCGCATATCGAGCGGGCCATCGCGGAGGAAACTGAAACCCCTGGCGGCTTCATCCAGTTGCGGTGACGAGACACCCAGGTCGAAGAGAAGCCCGTCGACCTTGCCGACCAGCTTTCTTTCATCGATAAAAGTCTCGAGTTGCGCACTTTCACCTCTGATCAGTTCGAAGCGCGGGTCCGCAGTCAGGAATTCCGGAGCTGCTGCAATTGCGTCGGGGTCGCGATCCACGGCGATCAATCGGCCCTCTCTGCCCAGCTGTTTCAGAATCTCTCTGCTGTGTCCCCCTCTTCCGAACGTTCCGTCGACGTAACAGCCGTCGGGTTTGATATTCAGTCCCTCGAGGACCGGTCTCAGCAGCACCGGCACATGCGCGTTGCTGCTCATGTTGTCGTCACCGACCTAGAACGCGATCGACTCGAGATCGGGCGGCAGCTCGCCGTCGTCGTCGTCGCTGAGCCACGCATCGCGTTTTTCGTTCCAGGCCGCCTCATCCCAAAGTTCGAACTTGTTGCCCTGCCCGATCAGTACGGCCTGCTTCTCGAGGCTCGCGAACTCGCGCAGCTCTTTCGACACGAGGATTCGCCCGCTCGCATCCATGTCGACCTCGGTCGCATAACCGACCATAATTCGCACGATGCGGCGCGCCGTCTTGTTCATGCTCGGAAGGCGCACGAGTTTGCGTTCGAGTTCTTCCCAGTCGGGCAACGGATAGACGAGGAGACAGTGGTCCTTATCGACGGTAACGATGATCTGGCCGTCACAACGGGCGGCAAACCGCTCCCGATACCGGGTCGGTATTGCCATACGCCCCTTGGCGTCCAACGTGACTTTGGTGGCCCCTCGAAACACGACGTATCGGTTGTCCGCCGATTTCGCTCTCTAAGGCGCGAAATCCGGGCGGGCTGCCCCTTTCCTCCCACTTTTATCCACTTTTCCACACTATAGGTAACCGCCCTTGCGAGCGTCAACCGGACGATTCAATTAATTGTTGTTCTACAGTGACTTAGGGGCGTTTTCGTGGCTCAAATGAGGCAAAATGTGGCAAGATTCGCGCTAATAAAATCAGCGAGTTGTGGCAACTTCTTCGACGAGGCCTGAAAAACAAGTCGCTAAGTGGCGACATACCGTGCCCACGGGCGGGTTCGCCCGGGATTTGCGCAATACGCGCTCGAGCGACCGTAACAAGCTGATTAAAAAAGGAAAAATAGAGGGACGGTATACCCGATTCGTGGCTCCGCCGCGAATCGGGTATACCGTCCCTCTATTGTCCGTCTCTGAAAGTGAGAAAGCCGGAGCCGGCAATAAGCCGGGTTCTGTCAATGGCAGCCATTCATCTGGGATAGCCGTCGCCGGCTACCTCTAGCAACCTACCCGGGAGCCCGTTCGGATCCGACGGTATGCTCCCCTATTTGGTCTTGCTCCGGGCGGGGTTTACCGTGCCGCGATCTGTTGCCAGTCGCGCGGTGCGCTCTTACCGCACCATTTCACCCTTACCGGCTCGCGCCGGCGGTATATTTTCTGTGGCACTTTCCGTGGGCTCGCGCCCCCCAGGCGTTACCTGGCGCCCTGTCCGAAGGAGCCCGGACTTTCCTCCGTAGCGAACTACAGCGGCTGCCTGGCCGACTCCGGCTTTCCCGGGCCGCGCATTCTACAGGAACAAATTGACAAGTGAATTGTCAGAAATAATAATGACAATCAACTTGTCAACTGAAGGCGCAGTCCGTGGATTCGCATACCGACGCTTACAAGGTGACCTGGCTGATACGCCGCCTGTTCCGCGCCATGGGTGAAACTGCGGACGCTTACTTGCGGGACTCCGGTCTTACCGCTGCCGACCGCGCCGTCATGGAGTTCCTGTACCCCGACAAGAAGCTGGCGGTGCCCGCCATTGCACGTCGCTACCAGGTCTCGCGTCAACACGTCCAGGTGACGATCAACCGTCTGCTCGAGCAAGGGCTCGTCCGCGGCACAGACAATCCGAACCACAAACGTTCGCCGCTCTATCGGTTGTCGGAGTTGGGGCGAGAGGCTTTTCTGGAGATTCGGCGCAATGAGTCTCGCCTGCTCGAGACGCTGTTTGC
>JANQGP010000292.1 GCA_028277265.1 Woeseiaceae bacterium
CAGCGTACGCCAGATCATTCGCGAACTCGAAGCAAGCCTGTCGCCGCTGCGCTCGCCGATGGTTCTCAACGGCGGCGGCTACGGCCTGACCGCGAATCATTCGCTCGTGATGGCGAACTACCTCGCGCGCGCCAATGCCGCGGTCATCAACCTGCGCGAGCTTCTCGATCAGGGCTAGCGCCAGTTGACGCAAGTGCAAGGACTTGCGCACCGTCCCGGAAAACGAGATTGCAATGACGATGTCACCGCAGTCAGTCGCGATGCGGAACTTCCGTTTCGCATCGGGTCAAAACGGTTGAATCCTGTTCTTTTCGAGCGTAAGTTCGCGAAATGACTGCAGCGCCACCCATCCTGACCAGGTTGACCGCCCGGTTGCGAGCCCCGGCATTCACGGGGCTGCTGGCGGTGGCGCTGCTGCACGTATACGCAGCCACCCACCAGTTCGAGCACGCGGCGGACCACGATCCCGGCGGCTGCCAGACGTGCGCCGCGTACAGCCAACTTGACGACGCCGTGGTTCCCAGTGCACCTGGCGAGTCCATTCTCGTCGCGCCGGACACCGCAGCTACACTGCCTCTCGCCGGGCTGGGCGAAGACTCCTTCGCGGCCATATACCAGTCTCGCGCGCCGCCCTTTTCCTGATCTACCAGACCCTTTTGCGGCGATACGCCGCATAGCTACCGGCCGTCCAGGCCGGCCCAATCGCATGATCAGGATCGGAGAATTCCATGCACCCCACGAACATCCCGACGCGACGTAAGCTCACCGTCGCGTTGCTCGCGGCCAGCCTTGGCGGCTACGCCGGAGTCGTTGCGGCCCAGGAAGAAGGCTCTATCGACGAGATCATCGTCGAAGGCGTTCCGCTTGACCGCACAGTTGAAGAGCTCGCCTTGCCGGCCTCGATACTCGACGGCAACGAGCTGGCGAAAAAACAGGCGGCAAGCCTCGGCGAGACGCTCGCCAATGAACTTGGCGTCAGTTCCACTTACTTCGGACCGATAGCCTCGCGCCCGGTCATCCGCGGTCAGTACGGCGAAAGAATTAGGGTGCTGTCCAATTCGCTCGACGCGATGGACGCGTCGGCGCTCAGCGAAGACCACGCCCCAAGCGTGGAGAACATCCTCGCAGATCGCATCACGATCATCCGCGGCCCGGCAACCTTGCTTTACGGCAGTGGCGCCGCAGGCGGTGTCGTCAACGTCGTTGACGACCGCATTCATTCAAACCGCCTCGAGAAGCCGTTTGGCGGCAGCCTAGTTCTCGGCACGGACTCGGCGACAGGTCGCGAGACCGCCGCTGGCAAGATCGCGCTTGGCACGGATAAAGTCGCATTCAATCTCGATTTCTTCCGGCGCGACACCGACGACGTCGAAATCCCCGGATTCGCTGAATCGGCTCGCTTGCGCGCCCTGGAAGAGGAAGAACACGAAGAACATGAAGAAGGCGAAGAACACGAGCACGAAGAGGAAGAGGCATTCGGTATCGTCGAGAACACGTCGAGCGAGACGGACGGCGTTGCAGCCGGGCTCTCGTTTGTCGGCGACAACGGCTTCCTCGGCGTGTCCGTAAGCCAGTACGACAGCTTTTACGGTATCCCCGGACACCACCACCATCACGAGGAACACGAAGAGGGCGAAGAAGAGGGAGAAGAGCACGAGGAAGAAGAAGAAGTCGTCCGCCTCGATCTCGAACAGACGCGCTTCGACCTGCGGGGCGAGTATCGACTGGCCAACGCAGGACAGCTGCGTTTCAATCTCGCGCGCAACGACTACAAGCACGTGGAGCTCGAAGGCGACGAGACCGGCACGTTGTACGATACCGAGGGCACCGACTTGCGGGTCGAGTTCCGGCACGCGCCAGTTGGCAATCTTGATGGCGCGATCGGGCTGCAGCATAAAAACGTGGACTTCCTGGCCGAAGGCGAGGAAGCCTTCGTGCCGCCCTCCGAAAGCAGGGAGACGAGCCTGTTCGTGTTCGAGGAATGGCGCCCGAATGATCTATGGACGCTGCAGGGCAGCGCGCGGATCGAAGACGTGCAGATTGAGTCGCCGGGCTTGCCAAGCTATGACGACATCGCGTTTGGCGTCTCTGTTGGGGCGATCCGGTCGCTTGGCGACGGTTACAGTGTGGCAGTCAATGTTGCCCTGACCGAGAGACATCCGAACGCCGCGGAACTCTACTCCGACGGTGCGCACGTCGCCGTGCAGCGCATCGAGCGCGGGTCTGTGATCCAGGGCCTCGGGCTCTTCGACAAGGAAACGTCGTCCAACATCGACGTGACGTTCCGCGGTGTGAACGAGCGGATAGAATGGAGTATAACCACGTTTCTCAACGACGTTGACGACTACATCGTGCTGGCCCCGACGGGCGTCATAGACGAAGACGAAGAACTGGAGATTTTCGAGTACAGCCAGACCGACGCCCGGCTTTATGGATTCGAGGCAGAAGCGCGCATCGAGTTGATGGATTCCGACTCCGGTCATTTGCATACGCGCCTGTTCACCGACTATGTCTTCGGCGAAGAGTCCAAAGGCCCCGGCGCCTACCTCCCGCGCATCACGCCAATGCGCTATGGGATCGGCTTGCACTACTCGCGGGACGGCTTCTCGGCAGCGACGGAAGCGCTGTTCCACTCAGACCAGGAAAGGACCGCGAACAACGAACTGCCCACGGACTCGTACACGCTCCTCAATGCGGAAGTGTCGTACGTGTTCGAGGACCCGAACGTCTTCGTGTTCGTGCGCGGGACCAACCTGACCGACGAGGAGGCGCGCCAGCATGCCTCGCCGTTGAAGGACCTCGTGCCGTTGCCGGGACGCTCGCTGCAAGTCGGGCTGCGCTACGACTTCTAACGCGATTGGTTACGGGTCAGTCTACCTATCCCACATTGGCCAACCAGGTAGACTGACCCCGATCTCGCCTCTTGAGGGTCAGGGAGACGACTGGCCCCGCACGTCAGTAGATTCCCAGCCAGGTTGGAATGCGCTTCCAGCAGTGGTTCAGGTCCTTGTCGAGGCGTCGGTAGTCGGGCTCGAAGCGCCCGACGAGACGCCAGAACTGCGTCGAGTGGTTCATGTAGCGTGCGTGGCAAAGCTCATGGATCATGACGTAGCGCATGTGCGCCGGGTCGAGAAAGAGCAGGCAAAAATTCAGGCTGATCGTCCCGGTGCTGGAGTGACTCCCCCAGCAAGTGCGCTGGCCGCGCACAGTGAGTTTCCTGTATGGATTGCAGGTGGTCGCCGACAGATTCTTCATGCGCGGCGCAAACTCGCGTTTCGCGATCGCCGCGAGCCACCGCTTCAAGGCTTTGACGCACAGCGACTCGTCCTTGGTCCGGCCGGACAGGACGACCGTATTGCCCACGACACGGTAGCGTACTGACGAGCTGCCGCAGTCGCGATCGTAGCGCACGCAGAAGTTTCGATCGATGGCGGGCAGGCGAATGCTTGTGGGCAACGCAAACGGTTCGGGAACGTGCTCTGCAGCGAACGCGGCACGCGCGTTGTCGATCCACTCGCGATGCGCCTCGACGAACGCACGCACTTCGGTGGCACGTGTGCGTTTCGGCACGATGACCTCGACGCGCCCACGCGGGAATACCTTGATAGAGAGCCGCTTGGCGCGGCCGCTTTCCCGAACGGAAAAGCCCGACACGGGGTCGGGCTCAACCGTCTCCGAAAACAGATTCAACTGGGTGGCTGCGCTTTGCACGCCACCGATTCTACGCAATCTCAGGGGCGTTCGCCGCTGAAACGCTCGGCATCATCGATGGTCATTTCGCCGCTGACTCCGCCGACGTCGGCCGAGTCGCTGATGTACAGTTCGACCTCGCGCTCAACTCGGATCTCACCTTCGACCCGCGAACCCGGGCCGATGACGATACGCGGTTTGCGGCGCTTGTCCCTGCCCCAGCCCCAGCCGCTCGGCTTCTCGACGACGATATCGCCGCGCACGACCGACTGGTCCGCAAGCTCGATATCGCCGTTCACGGTTTCGACGTCGCCGCCGACCGTCGCGCCGCTGAATTCCATCTGCCCGTTCACGTTGCCGACGCCTTCACTGACCGTTGCCCCGCGCTCGAGCGTAATACGGCCGTTGACCGCGGACACGTCGCCGTCGACGACTGCGCCGGGACCGACTTTCACCGAGCCGTTCACAGTCGAGAGATTCTCCGCCCGGACGTTCTCGGAGATGCGAAGGCCACCGTTCACGGTCGAGGCTTTGCCGATCTGCGCGCCGGCATCGACGCGAACCGTACCGTTCACGGTCTTCAGGTTACCGGTCACGACCGCATCGGCGCCGACTGAAATGCTGCCGTTCACAGACGTGGCGCCGTCGGCCTCTTCGCCCGCTCCGATCTTGATGCTCTTGTTGATCGACGCGCCGAGCGCCGGCACCGACAGCAGCATGGCGAGCAAGCCGATCGTAAACGCGGATTTGGTCGTCAATTTGGCCATTTTCTCAATTCCTGTCTGGTGTTCTTGCTACTTAGATACCGCTCGACGGGGTTTGGTTGCAAGGGTACTCTTGCGCCATGACCGACACCCCGCAAGTGGCACTCGAGGCTCGCCATCTCGTCAAGGAATACCCCGGGGTGCTCGCCGTCGATGGCGTCAGCTTCGCGGTCCCCGAAGGCACATGCTTCGGCCTGCTCGGCCCGAACGGTGCCGGCAAGACGACGACGGTCGAAATCATAGAGGGCGTCACACGACCGACGTCCGGTGATGTCTATTACTACGGAGAAATCGCAGGCGCGCGATTTCGCGAGGAAACCGGCGTGCAGTTCCAGAGCACGGCACTGCAGGATTTCATCACGGTCAGGGAGACGCTCGAGATGTTCCACGCGCTCTATGAGCGCCAAGCTGACCTCGACCACGTCATAGAGCAGTGCTCGCTGGGCGACCTGCTCGATCGTGACAATCGCAAACTGTCCGGCGGCCAGCGCCAGCGACTGTTGCTGGCCGTCGCGCTCGTGAATCGACCGAAACTGGTCTTCCTCGATGAACCGACGACGGGCCTGGACCCGCAGGCGCGTCGCAACTTCTGGTTGCTCGTCCAGCGCATCCGCGAGGAAGGTGCGACGATCGTCCTGACGACACACTACATGGACGAAGCGCACGTTCTTTGCGACGACATCGCGATCATGGACCAAGGCAGGATCGTGACTCAGGGTGCGCCCGAGGCGCTCCTTCACGATCGCTACGGTGACAAACTGATCAATCTGCCGCATGGCGAGATTCGACGGCCAAACCTCGAGGATCTGTTCCTCGACCTGACCGGGCACTCGCTGCGGGCCTGACCATGTGGAGACGGATCTATGCCATCTTCGTCGCCCGCAACCGGGAGTTCGTCCGGGATCGCGCTTCGTTGTCCTGGAACCTGATTCTGCCGGTCGCCCTCGTCTTCGGGTTGTCGTTTGCATTCGATGGTCAGCGGGACGAGTACACGGTCGGCGTGCTACAGGACGCCGCCGAGATCGACATGTCACGGCATCCTTTCTTCGAAACGAGGTACGTCCGTTTCGTGCCGTATGACGATACGGATGAGGCCATGCGCAAGGTCGAGCGCCACCAGCTCGACCTGCTCATCGACTTCGGGCCGCCAACCCGCTACTGGATCAACCCGACGGCGCCGAAGGGCTACTTCATCGAGTTCGCGCTACTGCAGTCGGCATCGGAATCAGCCGTCGCCGTGATGCGCGAGCAAATTGCGGGCGAACCCGTCCGATACGCAGACTGGGTCTTGCCCGGCATCCTCGGCATGAACATGATGTTCAGCTGTATGTTCGGTGTCGGCTATGTCGTCGTGCGTTACCGCAAGAACGGGTTCCTGAAACGCCTGCGCGCAACGCCGCTTACGTCGTTCGAGTTCATCACCGCCCAGGTCGCGTCGCGCATGGTGCTGATCATGATCATCACGACGTTCGTCTACACGGGCACGCACCTTCTGCTCGACACGCGCATGGAAGGCAGCTATCTGACGCTGTTTGCCGTTGGCGTCGTGGGCGCCGTGTCAATGGTCTCACTCGGCCTGATCGTGTCGGCGCGCGTCATGAGCGAGGAACTCGCCGGCGGGCTGCTCAACATGATCAACTGGCCGATGATGCTGCTCTCGGGGGTCTGGTTCTCACTCGAGGGCACCGGCGAAACGGTGCAGGCGATCTCGAAGATCTTCCCGTTGACGCATGTGCTGGATTCGGCGCGCGCCGTCATCCTCGATGGCGCCACTTTTGCCGACGTCGCGCCGAGTCTCGCCGCACTGACACTTCTAAGCGCCGTGTTCCTCGGTATCGGAGCTGCCATCTTTCGTTGGGAGCGTTTCTAGTATGACCGTTTCACTCGTGGACATTGGCGCCAACCTCGCCCACGACAGTTTCGATGACGATCGCGATGCGATGATGCAGCGCGCAGCCGACGCAGGCGTCACGACGATGATCGTCACTGGCAGCAGCGATGACAGCAACGTGCGCGCCGCGGCGCTCGCGGAAGCCAATCCCGGCGTACTGTATGCGACGGCCGGCGTCCACCCACACCATGCTTCGGACTACACCGACGAAAGCGATACGCTGATTCGATCCCTGGCCGACAAGGATGTCGTCGTCGCGGTCGGCGAATGCGGTCTGGATTACTTTCGGAATTTCTCGCCGCGGGATGCGCAGCTCGGCGCCTTCCGCCGGCAGCTGCAAATCGCCCGGGACACCGGCATGCCGGTCTTCCTCCACCAACGCGATGCGCACGACGACTTCGTCGACGTACTCGACGAGTTTCTTCCCGGTCTGTCCCGCGCTGTGGCGCACTGTTTCACGGGCGAAGGCGAATCGCTGCGCGAGTACCTCGCGATGGGCCTTTACATCGGTATCACAGGCTGGATCTGCGACGAGCGCCGGGGAAAGCACCTTCACGACATCGTCGACGTCATCCCCGACGACAGGCTGCTGCTCGAAACCGACGCCCCCTATCTGCTGCCGCGGACGATCCGGCCCAGGCCGAAAACGCGGCGCAACGAGCCGATGTACCTGACCGAGGTCCTCAAGGTCGTTGCCGAGGCGCGCGGCCAGTCGGAACAACACGTCGCGGCAATCACGACGGAGAACGCTAGGCGTTTCTTTGCGTTGCCGCCTGCCGGATGAGCTCCCAGTGCGGCCTGAACGCCTCGATCTTGAACTTCGCGGCGTTCTTGTCGGGTTCACCGAACTGCGCGACCAGGTCTTCGAGCGAACACACCAGCGACGGCACACCCTTTGTGAAATCGGCGCCATCGAGGAACAACACGCGCCCCTCGACAGGCACCTGGCGCACGATCTGTCGCACCGCCGCAATGCGGTCGTAGAGCGCCGGCTGCGGATTCGAGAACGTAAAGCGCCGATCCTCGCTGATCACGGTCCAGTCGGACATCTTGTCGCTGCCGAACACAGTGCCTTCCACGTCCTTTATCTCGAGTATCAGCAGGCCCTGCGACGTCAGCAGTAGCTGGTCGACCTGAATCTCGCCTTCATCGGCACTGGGAATAACGAGTTCTTCGATCCGCTCGAAACTGATGTCCGAGAGTGCGCGTTCGAGCGGCGTGCCCTTGCCGAAGACGCGCCGATAGACGAACCAGGCGACCGCGACCAGAACGATCGCGGCAAGGGCAAGCACCCAGGCCGGTATGGCGAAAGCCGTCATTCGAGTACTTTAGCAGCCTGTTGAAAAAGTAGTTAGT
>JANQGP010000308.1 GCA_028277265.1 Woeseiaceae bacterium
ACGTATGCGTCGGGCGAACAGCATGAAGTGGCACAAGACCTCTATTCCAGCAATTGCCTGGTGCTTTGCGTTCGTCTCCGCCAGCTCGGCCGAACCGAACTCGGCCGCGCAGATTCCGGCAGCGTTCATTGCCAATTACGGCCAATTCGATGCCGAAGTGGCCTACGTCTCCTCGATCCCGTCAGGGCAGTTGTTCGTCGAACGCTCGGGCGACCTGGTTTACGCCCTGTCTGAGCCGGCGGGTCCAACCGGCCGCCCGGCAGTGCGCGAGTCGTTTAGTGGCGGGTCTCCCAATCTGGTCGTTTCTCCCGAGATGAACGCGACTTCCGTAAGCTATTTTGTCGGTGCGCCGGACCGTTGGCGCAAGGACGTGCCTGCGTATGGGCGTATCGGTTTCGGTGAGGTATGGCCCGGAATCGAGGTCGATCTGGTTTCGAAGGGCAACAATATAGAGAAGCGATTCACTGTTGCTGCAGGCGCCTCTGTCAACGACATCGTGATGATGTTCGAAGGTCTGTTGGAAACCGACCCGTTAAGCGTAGCCAAAGACGGTCGGCTTATCGCCAGCACGTCAACGCAGACGATCCAGTTCACAGCGCCGACAGCCTGGCAGTTGGTCGATGGGGCCAGGCGACCGGTATCCGTTGACTACCGTATCGACGGCGCCGGCTACGGGTTTGCGCTCGGAGATTTTGACCCGGCGCTGTCCGTCGTCATCGATCCGCTTACCGCCGGCACTCATGTGCCTGCGTCTGAACCTGGCAACGTCAAATTCAATGCAACCACCGACCACGGTTCCATTCCCGAACCGCAGGCGGAGAGGCACCAAAGGAGAAGATGATGAGAGTACTACGATTTGCCGCGATGATTGCGGTTCTTATTGCGCCGGCAGCGATGGCTGAGGACGATGACAGCGGGCCGGGGTTTTTCATTCCTGCAAATACCGCCGCCAAGAATTTCTACGGCAGCGTGCGCCTTGGCTACGGCGACAACGACTCGCCGGGGTCTAACCAGGACGGATCGGTGACGAACGTGCAAACGGACGAAAACGACACGGTGTTTTCAGTGTCAGGTGGCTACTGGATGACAGGCAACTTCGCCGTGCAGGCGACGTACCATGACTTCGGAGAATCCGAATTCAGGGGCGAGTCATCGGGCGGCATTTCCTGGGATCCGGGCCCCGTCAGTGCGATTCAGGACGCGAACGGTTGGGAGCTCGGTGTCCTGGGGCGCTGGCCGCTCAGCGATCGCTGGTACATGCTCGGGTACGTTGGCTATCTCTTCTGGGACTCCAAAGAGGTATTCGAAGAAGCCGGCGGCACGTCCGTTCTCGAGGAATCCGGCAGCGACGTCAGCTATGCGCTCGGATTCGAATTCGATATCGGGCTGCAAGACCGGATAATTTACCGGTTCATGGGCGGCCATCACGAAGTAGGTGACTTGGAGTACAACATCAACTCCGTGTCGGCGGAGGTCGTGTACCTGTTTCCATAGGTCGTTTCCATC
>JANQGP010000029.1 GCA_028277265.1 Woeseiaceae bacterium
ACGCCTGCTCGAACACCTCGGCATCGAGCGCCTCGTTGCCGTAGCCGGCCCGTCCGGCGGCTCGGTGCAGGCCATCCAGTGGTCGGTCGAGTACCCGGAGCTGGTGCCGCGCGTCATCGCGGTCATTTCGCCGGGACTGTACATTCATCCCTTCGCCGCCGCGATGATGGAGCTGTGGGCCCGGCCGATCATCGCCGATCCGGTCTGGAACGGGGGCGGCTACGATGCTGCGAAACCACCCCGGGAAGGCCTGACGCAGGCCCTGGCCATGGTCAATCTCACCTCGCTGTCTTACGACGTGGTCGGTGAATTCGGCTACGGGCCCGCCGAGGAGGGCAAGCATCCCGCAGACTCGCTGGATCACCAGTTCATCGCCGACGCCACGCTCGACGGCATCGCTCGCGCTCGCGCCGAGACCCTGGACGCCAACAGTTTTCTCTACATGGTCCGGGCGTACAAGCTGTACGACGTGCGGCAACGCCTGCACGAGTCCCGCGCCAGGTACCTGTTCATACCGTCCGAAACCGACATGGTCTTTCCGCCGCATCTCTCTGTCACGGCCGTCGAGGAACTGAGGGCAGCCGGGCTCGACGCCGACCTGTCGATGCTGGAGGTCAGTGGCGGTCACCTGGACGGACTGGCGCAGATCGACCGGGCCGCGCCGGTCATCACGAAGTTCCTCGAAAGCTAGCTACAGGTCCATCGCCATTTCGACGCGGCGGTCGAGCAGATCCCGTGTCGTAAGCAACGAGGCGGCGATCGAGACCAGGATCGCGGTTGCCATCACGAAGACGTACCAGGGAACGCCGCCGGGCCAGGCGAAGTCCGTATGACCGAACCTGTTGAGCAGCTCGACGGTGACGCCACTGACCGTCGCGAGGAGGGCGGCGAGCATCCCGGTCATCACGCCCCGGCTGGTCGCGCCTTTCCAGAGCAGCCCGATGATGAAGATCGGGAACGTGGCCGCGGCCAGCGTGCCGAACCCGTAGGTGCCGAGGATGGCCACCATGTCGCCACTGGCCGATGCGAAACCGATGGCCGCGATGCCCATCACCGACATCGCGATGCGGGAGACGGTCACCTGCCGGACCGGGTCGATCGTGATGCCGAAGGATCCCGGCAGGTCACGGGACACGATATTGCCGGCGAGCGACAGGAACAGGCTCGAGGTGGACAGCGCGGCGGCCAGCACGGCCGGGTAGACGAAGAGCTGGGCGACGAGACCGAGATAGTCCGCCACCTTGAATACCGCTTTGTCGGGGTGGTCGATCTCGACCAGTCCGTTGGCGGCCAGGAAAATGGCGCAGTAGCCGATGGCCATCACCATCATGCCCGTTATCACGTTGGTGCTCACCGCGTACAGCGACAGCTTCGGCAGCTCCCGCGGGTTGCGCAGCATCATGATACGGGTGAGTACCTGGGGTTGGCACATGATGCCGAGCGTCGGCAGCATGACCCAGGCGAAGGCGTAGACGCCCGGCAGGCTGCCCCATGCGGTCATGGCCGCCGGGTCCAGGTCGGCGGCCCCGCCCCGCGAATCCGAAATGGCGGCAAGGACCGGTTCGAAGCCGCCCGTTACGGTGAAGAATGCGACCGTGAAGATCAGGCCGGCAAGGACGATGACGAAGCCCTGGAATGCCTGCGTCAGGATGCCCCCGATCTCTCCGCTGAGCACCGTGTAAGCGATCAGGATGGCGAAGATCACCACGCTGATGACGAGCTTGTTCCACTCGAACAGGTTTTCGAACAGCTTGGCGCACGCCTCCACCTGGGCCGAGAGATACATCGCGCAGCCGATGAACAGCATGAGCGAGAGAATCAGCTTGATGCCGCGGTGGCCGTTGAAGCGCAGGTCCGCCAGGTCGCCGAGGCTGGCAACGGTACCGATTTCCGCCATGGCCCGTACCTTCTTGCCGATGACCAGGTAGCCGAACACGAAACCCGGCGCCGCGAACATGAAGAGGAGAATCGTGTTGCCGGTGCTGTATACGAGCCCCGGCACGCCGACTACCGCGAAGGCGCTGCCAACGGCGGCCATCGTTGCGAGGCCGACGGTCAGCGGACCGAAAATCTTGGCGCCGCCGAAGAACGCCTCGGGCGAGGTCACCTTCTTCTGCGCCCATACGCCGATGCCGAAAGAAATGACCAGGACCGCGAGGGACGAGGCGAGGATCAGGTATTTCACCCATTCGCCCATTTCGGCGTTCATGAGCGATCCTCGCCGTCATTTCCGTCATCGGTGTCGTGCGCGCGGCGGAGGAACTCGTCCCAGCGCTCCTGGGACAGCCAGCGGTCCTTGACCGCCTCGAAACCGAAACCCATCAGCAGGGTTGGCACGATCCAGAACAGGACGACGATCGCGGCGAAGGAGGGGTGAAAACCGAACACCGTGAAGTCCGGTTCGCGCCCGGCATAGAGCTCCGCGTAATGGTTGCCCACCCAGAACGCGGCCGCCCACATCACGATCCAGACGAGCGAGGGAAATGCGACCAGCTTGAGGTCGAACTGCCCTTTGTGCGACGAGCCAAGCACGCCGTAGACGAGCAGCAGTGCAAGCAGCGCGAAGAGTCCTGCGAACCAGTGTCCGGCTGCCGCGAGCCCGACCATCGCAAGCCACAGCAGGCCGCTGACGATGATGAGGAGTGTATCGGTTCTTCCGTTTTTCATTGTTCTTCTTCTGACGGCCGCCGTCCTGGCAGCGGATTAGCGGCCATCCTCGCAGTTCGTCGCAGGGTCGACAAGAGACAGAAACAGTCTATTGAACGATCGTTCAAAAGTCACCGACATTCTGGCAATATGATCTTCGTGTTGACGCTGCTCCCAACCAACGCGACCTTTCGGTCCGCCGCTGAATCCATTGAGATCGATGACGATGTGCGCGTCCATCACCTCGTCCCGCGCTTCAGGGAAACGCATCCGATACCTGTCATCCTGGTGCACTCCCTGCTTTCCAAATGGTACGTGTTCGACCTGCATCCGAACCGCAGCCTTGCTGCGTATTTGCGTGACAACGGCTTCGACGTCTGGTGCGTGGACTGGGGCAAGCCGGAGGGATCCAGGCCAACACCGGGCTTCAGCGCGTACGTGCAGAACTGGCTGGACTCTGTCGTCGACGTCGTGACGGCCGGGAGTGGCGCCGATCGCGTGACCATGTTCGGCTACTCGCTCGGCGGTGTGCTCTCGACCATGTACACAGCGTTGGCGCCCGATCGGGTGCAGAACCTCGTGACGCTCACTACGCCCGTCGATTTTTCGGAAACGGGTATCAACGTGCTGTACGCACGCGCATTCCCGGCCGAGACGATGGTCGACTTCTGGGGCAACATCCCCGCCTGGTGGCTGAAAAGCGCGACCCTGTGGGGAACCATGGCGCGCGCCCGCGGCTTGTGGAAGTCCTTCGGTAGCGAGTTATCCACACCGGTCGGCAGGAGCGTCGTGGCCGAAGTCATGCGCTGGACGTTCGACAACGTGCCGCTGGCAGGAGAGATGTTCCGCCGGCTCATGCGTGACTGCTACCGTGAAAACCTGCTGATCGAGGACCGTTTCACGATTGGCGGTGAAATCGTGCGGCTCTCAAACATATCCGCCTCGTTGCTGACGATCTCCGCCGCGGACGACGACCTGTGTCCGCGCGCAGCGGCAGAGGCACTCAATCATGCCGTCTCGAGCGAAGACGAAACGGCAATCATGGTCCCCGGAAGTCATCTCGGGGCCGTCATCGGTCAGGAAGCGCACCATCTGTTGTGGACGCGTGTCGCGGACTGGCTCTCCCGTCGCTCGGGCCACCAACCGGCGGCAATGTATGGAATCGACGATGCTATTTGACAAAACCACTCCCGGCGCCGCGATCAGGGGCGTCGCCGACCGTCTTCTCGTCACCGCGGGCGAAACCGTGGACGAGATCGTGGCCTCGGATGCTTTCTCGACAACCCTTGCCAGGGGCATGGCGCTGGCCGCCACGACGACCGCGTCGGTGCGCGGCGTTACGCACGCGGTCGGCGACGTCGCGTCGGCCTGGCTCAACGTGCCGACACGACAGCAGGTCATCGAGCTTTCGCGCCGCATGACGAACCTCGAGATGCTGCTCGACGACGTGGACGCGAAAACCAGCGAACTGATCGAACGGCTCGGTGACCGGGATGCCGGGGATTGACGAAATCATAGGCGATGCGTTGAGAGCGGCCAGCCGGCCGGCGAAGGCGCTCAAGGCTATTTCGACGTCGTTCACCTACCCGGTGGGCCGGACGCCGCGCGAGGAAGTCTGGCGGCTCAACAAGACCAGGCTTTACCGCTACAAGCCGGTTCGCCCTGCCGCCGAGCGACACCCGGTGCCGCTCCTGCTCGTTTTTGCGGCAATCAACCGGCCTTTCCTGCTCGACATGCGGCCCGGATACAGCTTCATCGAGTTCATGCTGGAACAGGGTTTCGACGTTTACCTGTTCGACTGGGGCGAAGTCGGTCCGGAAGACTCGGACATGCAGCTCGACGACTACGGCGCCGAGTACCTGCCGCGCGCAGTCCGGCGTGTGCAAATGGACTCGGGTTCGAGCGAGGTGAGCATGCTCGGCTATTGCCTGGGCGCGATCATCCTGCTTCTCTACGCGGCACTGCACACGGACGGGCCGATGAGGAACATGATTCTCCTCACGACCCCTCTCGATATGTCCGAGAAGGACGGCAGCAAGTTCACGGCCTGGATGGACGAGCGCTGGTTCGACATTGACAAGGTCGCCCTGAACCTCGACGGTGTATTGCCGAGCTTTGCCATCGAGAACGGCGGCAAGATGCTCAAGGCGATCGCCAACTACGTGGGCGCGTATGTGAATCTCTGGGACCGCATCGACAACCCCGATTCCGTTGCGAACTGGCAGGCGATGCATCGCTGGGTTCATGACGGCGTGCCGTTGCCGGCAGGCGCGTTCCGACAGTGGGTACGCGACTACCTCTGGGGCAATGCGCTGGTTACCGGCAAGCACACCGTAAAGGGCCGTAAAGTCAGCCTCGCGTCGATCACCGTTCCCACACTCAATATCCTGGCGAAGTACGACCATATCGTGCCGATGGCCCAGTCGATCACGGTCGGCGAGTTCCTGGGCAGCACGGACATGACGACCGAGGTGATCAAGGCCGGGCATGTCGGCATCATGGCGGGCAGCAAGTCGAAAGGCGAGCTCTGGCCGAAACTCGCCGCGTGGCTGGCCGAGCGTTCCGGCACACAAACCCGTCCGGCTCCGGCCGGGAAGGCGGTCCGCAAGTCGACGGCGAAAAAGAAGACCAAGAAGAAAACCAGGAAGAAAACGGCGACGAAGACCCGAACAAAGGTCGCCAGGAAATAGCTACCCGCTCCGCGAACTCCGCGGCGCAGCATCCAGTCCCGCCAGGAACGTATCGATCGCTCCGAGCATCTCCGGTCCCTCGATGTAAGGGGAATGCCCGATGCCCGGAATCGTAACGACATGCAGGTCCGGCTTGACGGCTTTCATGCGCCCGACGATTTCCCCGGACAGGATATCGGACAGTTCCCCGCGCATCACGAGGCAGGGCACCTCGATCGCGCGGAACGAATCCCAGGCGTCGATCGGGACGCCACGCACCTGCGTCACGAGGCGCAGCGCCCGCAGCGATTTCAGGATCGGGGCAATTCGCATTGAACTGCGGAGCGCGTCGCCGATCTTCGGATCCATGTCCAGTTCCGGCCGGCCATCGGCGTCTTCCCTGTAGGTCATGCGCACGCGATCCTCCCAGAATGCCCGGGGCCGATCCGGCAGGGCAATGCCATAGGTGCTCTCCAATTGAGCGGCAGCCTCGTCCCAGCTATTGACCGGCTCATGCCGGCCGACGTAGCGCAGAATGCGTTTTATGCCGGCTCGATCGGCGGCCGGACCGATATCGTTCAGGACAATCGCCTTGACGCACTCGGGGCGCTGGTACGCCATGGTCATGGACATGAGGCCGCCCATCGAGGTGCCCAGGAAGATGGCGCGAGTCACGCCGGCCGCGTCCATGAGCCGGCTGACGTCGGGCATGTAGGTCGCAATGTTGTAGTTGCGCCAGTCGGGATCCCGATCGGACATGCCGCGCCCTCTCGGGTCGGCGCAGACCACGCGGTAGCGATCCGCGAGGCGCAAGGCGAGTTCGTGAAAGTCGCGGCTGTTGCGCGTCAGTCCGGGCAGGCAGAGGATCGTATCGCGGCCGTCGTTCCTGCCGTATTCCCGGTAATACAGGCTGAGGCCGTCGTCGGATGCGTAGCGATGTTCGCTGAACGCCATGACCGGTCAGTCGAAATCGACGAGCATCACAACGAGCGGCCTGCCAGCGCGTCCATCGTCGCCTTGATCACGTTGATCTGGGGTCCGGCCTTCGTCGCATAGCCGTCTTCCGTGTAGCCCCACCAGTCCCAACAGCCCATCGGGTTGAGCGGTGCGATCTTGCTGCTTGCAACCTGCGGATAAAGAACGAGCAAACGATTCGCTTCGGCCCACTCGTTGTAGCCGGTACCGGCTGCAAACGCGTCGCCGATGTTCTCGGCCGATTGCAGGCAGCCGTGCAGCGCCACATGCAGGCCACAGGCGTCGCCGCCTGCGCAGGACTCGGGGACGTAGAGAAGCGCGTGATCGAGCATGGTCGCATCGTCCGCACCCGGTTGCGGGATTTCCCGCAGCTTCCCGGTGCCGGCGACCCGCGGCTCGAGTTCGCCATAGATCGCCGCCAGCAGTTCGCCCGCCGCGTCGAAACCGCAGGCGTTCAGGTACGGCGGTTCCATTACGTCACAGGCTACCCCGGTGTCCAGCGTCGGGAATCCATGCGTGACCTCGACATCGTCAACGTACACGACGGATTCCTGCGGCATGAGTTCCGCGTAGAAGGCAACGGCCGCCTGAGAGACCGGTTCGGCAACGGCTTCGTCGAGCGTTCCGTGGAATATCCATGCCCGGTCGTCCGCCAGGTTGGCCAGCGAATCGACTGCACCGTCGGCTTCGGCCTGTTTCGCCGACGAAATCAGCTCAGCGGTGCCGATATCGCCGCCTTTCATGCAGGGCCCCAGCGCGCGATTCATGGAACCCCGGGCACAATACCAGGGCCCGCCCGACAGCAGCGCGACGCCGTTGAACAACGAGGAGTGTGCGATATGCAGTTGCGTTGCCATCATCGCGCCCGAGGACATTCCCGACACGCTGATGCGGCTCGAGTCGACGTTGTAGGTGATCGTTTCTGCCGGCTCGGCCGGTTCTTCGGTACCGCAAGCAGTGATCAGGACTGCGGCGAGCATCAGCAACCCGCAGACGCGCACCACGGTACCGCGGCTGGCGTTATCGGCTTGTGTCATGTGCGTTCCCCCTTTCCATTTCGGCTTTGAGCGTCCACGTACAGCTTGCGAAGCTCGCGCTTGAGTATCTTGCCATTCGGATTGCGAGGCAACTCGGCGGCGAGCACGGTCGCCGAGATCCTCTGTTGCCTGCCGACCCTGGCGTTCACCCACCCGGTCAGACTGTCCGGCGTCTCGGTGGCGCCTTCCTCGGGCACGACCACGGCCAGCGGCGTCTCACCCCATTTCTCGTGTGGAATGCCGATGACGGCGACTTCCCTGACCGCGGCGTGCTCGATCATCGCTGCCTCGATATCTGCAGGGTAGATGTTCTGGCCTCCCGAGATGATCATGTCCTTCTTTCGATCGACGAGGTAAAGGAAACCGTCTTCGTCGAGCTTGCCGATGTCACCGGTGCGCAGCCAGCGTTCGCCCGAAGGATGCACCCACGTCGCTTCCTCGTTGGCGGCATCATTGGCGTGGTAACCGGACATGGTGAACCGGCAAAGACCGACGATTTCTCCTGTTTCGCCGGCTGGAAGAACCTCGTCGCCGTCATCGAGTATCGCGAGCCGCTGGCCGGGGCAGGGTTGGCCGACGGACTCGGGTTTGGCAGACATGTCTTCGGGCGAGAGAATCGTGACGAGGCCCTCGGTCAGCCCGTACAGTTCGATGAAGTCTCCCGGCCAGTGCTCCGCGAGTTCTTTCTTCAGCCCGGCAGCCAGCGGCGATCCGCAACACATGCAGGCGTCCAGGCTCGACAGGTCGTAACTGTCGAAGTCCGGGTGTTCGATGAGCTTCTGGTACTGCAACGGCACCATGGCGGCGTGAGTAACACGGTGCTTCTCGATCGTCTCGAGGCATTCCTCGACGCTGAAGCGTCGCGAAATGACGATCGCGCCCTGGGCGAAGAAAGTTGCGAGTATGCCCACCCACGTGATGTTCGAGAACAGGCCGAGGTTGCAGAGGTTGCGTGCGCCCGCATGGTAACGAAGCGACACGGCGAGATCGCTGCCCCAGGCTTCCCGGCCGGCGTGATCGTGAACGATACCCTTGGGCAGACCGGTAGTGCCCGAGCTGTAGATAATGTTGCATTCATCGTCGGGTGAGATTTCAACGGCAGGTATCGCATCACCCGCCGCATCGCGCATAGCGGCATAGTCGCGCCAGCCACCGAGGTTCGCGTGCGATGCAATCAGCATCGCGTCGAATCGATCGCGAAGCGCCTCGACGCGTTGCACGTGCTCTCCGGACGCGACAATGGCCTTCGCCTCGGCGTTTATTGCCATGCTGGCCACGGCGTCGTCCGTGATCGATGGGTTGAGCGGTACGGCAACACATCCGGCGCGAATGACACCGAACATCGCCTCGGCCATCTCGTAGCTGTTCTTCATCAGTATGACGACACGGTCGCCCTTCCGGAGTCCGGCATCGATCAGCGCGTTCGCGAAGCGTGCCGTTCCGGCGCCGAATTCGCTCCAGCTGACGATCTCGTCGTCGAAGATGACCGCCGGTTTGCCGCGCAGAAACTGCTGGTTCCACGTAAGGATGTCGGGAATCAGGACAGGTGGGCTCGAAAACCACGCCATGGCAAATCTCGGACTTCAATGGTCGCCGAATACTAGTTCAACGATCGTTGAAACTCAAAACTGATGCGGAATCGAGGCGGGATGTGATGGAGCGTCGTATCATTGGCCGCATGCACCCCGTGATTTCGATCAAAGGCCTGACCAAGACCTACGCCGGCGGATTCGAGGCGCTCAAGAGCGTCGACCTGGATATCCGGCGAGGTGAGATCTTCGGCCTGCTCGGCCCCAACGGCGCCGGCAAGACAACGTTGATCAATATCGTCTGCGGTATCGTCAACCCGTCGGGCGGCACCGTGCACGTGGACGGTTACGACATCGTCAGCGAGTTTCGCCGGACCCGCTCGAGAATCGGCCTCGTTCCGCAGGAGCTGCCGACCGACACCTTCGAGACCGTGGTCAATACGCTGCGTTTCAGTCGAGGCATGTTCGGCAAAGGGCCGGACGAGGCGCACATCGAGCACGTGCTGAAGATCCTCTCGCTGTGGGACAAGAAAGACTCGCCGATCATGGCGCTCTCGGGCGGCATGAAGCGGCGCGTGCTGATCGCAAAAGCGCTTTCTCACGAGCCCGACGTCCTGTTTCTCGACGAACCGACGGCCGGGGTCGACGTCGAGTTGCGCCAGGACATGTGGAACGCCGTCGAGCTGCTGCGCTCGCAGGGCGTTACGGTCATCCTGACAACGCACTACATCGAGGAAGCCGAGCAGCTCGCGGACCGCGTCGGCGTCATCAATCACGGCGAGATCATCCTCGTCGAGGAAAAGAACAAGCTGATGCGGGATCTCGGCAAGAAACAGCTCATGCTGCATCTCTACGAGGAGCTCGAGACGGTGCCTGACTCGTTGTCCCGCTTCGCGCTCGAGCTCAGCGAGGACGGGCGGGAGTTGACGTATCACTACGATACGCGCGGCGAGCACACGGGAATAACCGACCTGATTCACGACCTGCGCGGCGCCGGAATCCGATTCAACGACCTGCAAACCGAGCAGAGCTCACTGGAGGAGATCTTCGTGGATCTCGTGAACAAGGACCGATGAATTTCCAGGCGATCAAGGCGATCTACCGTTTCGAGATGGCGCGCATGTTCCGCACGGTCGTGCAGAGCATCGTCGCCCCGGTGCTGTCGACCTCACTGTATTTCGTGATCTTCGGGGCCGCGATCGGCTCCCGCATTACCGAGATCGACGGCGTCAGCTATGGTGCATTCATCGTGCCCGGCCTGATCATGCTGTCGATCATGACCGAGAGCATCTCGAATTCGTCGTTCGCGATCTACTTCCCGAAGTTTACGGGTACGATCTTCGAGGTGCTGTCCGCGCCCGTGTCGTGGGCCGAGGTCGTGATCGGCTACGTCGGCGCGGCGGCTACGAAGTCCGTTATCATCGGCACGATCATCCTCTTCACCGCAAGCTTCTTCGTCGACATCCAGATCGCCCATCCGGTCATCATGGTGACGTTCCTGATACTGACCTGCGTGTCGTTCTGCCTGTTCGGTTTCATCCTGGGTATATGGGCCGACGGCTGGGAGAAACTCACGATCGTCCCGATCCTCGTCATCATGCCGCTGACCTTCCTCGGAGGCACGTTCTACTCGATCAGCATGTTGCCGCCCGCATGGCAGACGGTGAGCCTGTTCAACCCCGTGGTGTACCTGATCAGTGGTTTTCGCTGGAGTTTCTACGAGAACGCTGACGTCAGTGTCGCGCTGAGCCTGACGATGACCGTGTCCTTTCTGCTGATCTGCCTGGCCGTGGTGCGCTGGATCTTCAAGACCGGCTACCGTCTGCGCAACTAGTCGACCCATGCTCGACACCGCCAAGGTTGGAGTTACTCTTCTCCTGATCGCCTTCGTCGGCATCCACGCGCTGTTCTACCTGAGCCAGCGACAGCTGATGTACTTTCCCTCGCGAGATCGGGTCCAGCCCGGCGAGGTCGGTCTCATGAACGTGGAAGAGGTCGTGCTACGGGACCAGGACGGCGATACGTTGCTCAGCTGGTTCGGCCGCGCGCGGGCCGGCAGACCGACGATACTGTTCTTTCACGGCAACGGCGGGGCGGTCAATCATCGGGCACATCGTTTTCGCGGGCTCATGGCAGATGGCTTCGGCCTGTTCATGCTCGGGTATCCCGGTTACGGTGGCAGCGACGGGCGGCCGTCCGAGCACGCGTTCCTCGAGGCCGCAGGGCTCGCCTACCGGTACCTGCTCGGCGAGGGACTCGGGCCCGATGACATCGTCATCTACGGGGAGTCGATCGGCAGCGGCGTCGCCGTCCAGCTTGCGGCCACGGTCGGTGCGAAAGGGCTGGTACTGGAGGCGCCATTGTCGTCGGCAGTCGACGTCGCCCGCGAGCATTACCCGTGGCTTCTGTCCGGGCTGCTGATGAAGGACACTTACCGGTCGGTCGACTATATCGATCGCGTCGATATGCCGGTGCTGGTCCTGCACGGAGAGAATGATCGGATCGTGCCGATCGAGTTCGGGCTGAGACTCTACGAAGAGGCTCGGTACCCGAAGACGTTCGTCCGCATCCCCGGCGCCGGGCACAATGACCTGCACCTCCACCAGACCGACGAGATCGCGGGCAATTTCATCGAGTCCCTGTAGGCCGGTAGAAACCCTCGGCCTCGGGAACATTCCTGTATGGTGGCGCCATGGTAGCGCGAATCGTGATGATGCTGACACTCGTCATCGTCGGGGAGCTCGTCTTCGGCTTGCCCTACCACACCGCGCGCTTTTTTCGCCCGACGCTGCTCGAGGCGTTCAACCTGACGAATACCCAGCTCGGGGACGTCTTCGCCGTCTACGGCGTCGTCGCCATGTTGGCCTATTTTCCCGGCGGCATGATCGCGGATCGCTTCTCGGCGCGTGCATTGTTGACGATCTCGCTGGTCACGACGGGCCTGGGCGGTTTCTACATGGCGACGTATCCGGGACCGATCGGCATGGCGGCCCTCTACGGCTACTGGGGTGTCACGACGATACTGCTGTTCTGGGCGGCACTGATCCGGGCGACTCGGGAGTGGGGTGGCGACAGTTCACAGGGCAGGGCGTTCGGAATCCTCGAGGGCGGCCGCGGTATCGTGGCGGCGTTGTTTGCGTCGCTGGGCGTGTTGCTGTTCGCGCTGGGCATGCCCGACGATGTGACAGGCGTCACCAACGAACAACGGCGCGACGCGTTCAGGGCCGTGATCCTGATGTACTCGATCGCTGCCATCAGCGCCGGTGTCCTCGCATGGCTGACCATACCGGCGTCCCGGTACGTCGGCGATTCGGCCCGGAGCCTTTTCACCGGCGCGGCACTCGTCTTGCGAAAGCCGCTTGTTTGGGCACAGGCCGGCGTCATCATTGCAGCCTATTGTGCGTTTCGCGCCGTCGACAACTATCCGCTTTACCTGGTCCAGGTCATGGGCATGAGCGAGGTCGAAAGCGCGACGGTCGCGTCAAGGGCCGCCTATTTCCGACCCATTGCTGCGATTGGCGCGGGTCTCGTCGCCGATCGCCTGAACACGATCGGAACGATCCGCGGGGCATTCTTCGTGCTCGCCGCCTCGTATATCCTGCTCTACGCACTGCTGCCGGTCGGGGCCGGGATCTGGCTGATCTACGCCAACCTGGCCATCAGTTTCGCGGCAGTCTTCGGATTGCGCGGTATCTATTTCGCATTGCTCGAGGAGAACCGGGTCCCACCGTTCCTGACGGGTGTCGTGGCGGGCACCGTGTCGTTCATCGGGTATACGCCGGATGTATTCTTCGGCCCGATCACCGGCCGTATTCTCGACGCCGCACCCGGTGTGCCGGGGCATCAGAACTACTTCCTGTTCATGTTCTTCGTCGCCATCGCCGGCGTGTTGCTCAGTGCGTGGACGTTACGGTTGCGGCGCAACGCGCAGGTTGCCGCATGGCCGCGCCACGCCGAGCTGAACATGAAACCGACGACGAAATAATCGAGTCACTCAACGGGTCAATTGGGCATGAGTAAACGAATCGCATTCAAGGAGCAGTTGCGGCGCAACGCGGTCGCGTTGATCAGCCTGGTCGTGGCTGTCACGAGCCTCAGCTACAACACCTGGCGTAACGAAGCCAGTGAACACAACCGCAACCAGCGCCTGGTGTCGATCGAGGTGCTCAGGAACCTCGGGGAACTCCAGCAGGTCGTCTTTCACCTGCACTACGACCAGGACCTCGACATGATGATCAACCCGCGGACTGGGTGGGCCATCGTTCTGACCGTCAATGACCTCGCCATGGTGCTCGAAGCGCCTCTCCCCGAGACGGCCGAAAACCTGCGCTCCGTGTGGGACGACAACTGGAACAAACTCGGCCGTGACGACGCCAGCGTCGAGGCGGTCATTGCGGCGCTCGAGGCAACACGCGACGAGGTGCATGGGTTGCTGCGCAACCTCGACTGAGGACGCAACCCGAACCGGACACCGGCAAATTGCCCTTGCTAGAATTCGCGACTTCGAATCGAAGGAGTACAACAATGAGCTACATCGACGGATTTGTGATGGCCGTGCCGACTGCGAACAAGGAGAAATTCGTTGAGCACGCCAGGCACGTCGACACGATCTTCACCGAACTCGGTGCAACACGGGTAGTCGAGTGCTGGACGGACGATGTGCCTGACGGAGAGGTCACGGATTTCCGCAAGGCGGTGCAGGCGACAGAGGGCGAGACAGTCGTGTTCTCGTGGATCGAATGGCCGGACAAGGGTACGCGCGATGCCGCGATGAAGACGATGATGTCGGACGACTTCAAAGACGAGCGGATGGATCAGACGAAAAACCCCATGCCGTTCGACGGCAAGCGGCTGATCTTCGGTGGATTCGACCCGATCGTTGAATTGTAGTTTACCGGTATCTCAGGCGCTTCTTACGTCGGATCGAGGCCAACGACCACGGGATCGTGATCCGATGACCGGTACGGCGTCGACGCATCGAAGAGCGTCGGGTCCCGGCCAAACTCCAGGTTGTAGTCGTGTAGCTCGGGCTCATCCGCATTGATGTGCCATTCGATGACGTCGACGACCTGCGCCGCCATGCTGGCCGACGCCACGGCATGGTCGAGCGCGCCGGCCTGCGCGTCGAACGTAAACGAATAGGGGTTGGTCATCGAGTCGAGCAGGTTGACGAGTCCGGCGCTCGTAAGCGCCGTCACAGGATCCTCGTTGTTGTATGCATTGAGGTCGCCGAGGATCATGAAATCGTCGTCGCCACTGCCCGTCGGATCGGTCGCCAACCAGTCGGCGAGTGCGGCGGCCGCGTTGGTGCGCGTCATGTTGCAGTTGCCCTGACCGTCGCCGAGATTCGGGTCGCCGTCCGCATCGCAGGGCGAGCCCTTCGATTTCAGGTGATTGATCGCAAGTGTGAAGACGGCGCCGGTCGCCGCAACCGAAAAGGTCTGCGCGAGCGCCGGCCGGTTGCGCGCGTCGTTGAAGCGCGAATCGACGCTGCGGTCCAGCAACGCAAAATCGCCGGTAGGGCTGACCGTGGCGACACGGTAGATGAAACCGGTCTTGATGACGTCGTCGTGAATCGTGCCGGTGTCGACATACGTGTAAGCGCCATTGCCCACGCGGGCATTGAGTGCATCAACGAGCGCAGCCAGGGACGCATCGGCGTTGTTCTCGATTTCGACGAGCCCGACGATGTCGGCGTCGAGCAGCGCGAGCGCCGTGACGATCTTGTCGAGCTGGCGGGTGTATTCGGCCGGACTGTCGGCGCCGCGACATCCGGCGATGCCCGACGGCCCGCAATCGTCCTGTCCGGCATCGATCGTCGTGAAGAAGTTCTCGACGTTGAAAGTCGCGACGCGAATCGAACCGCCGATCGAGGGTGCGCCGGGACGCGGGTTGGCCGAGACGAAGACCGGGTCCACCGTCGGCATCAGGCGCCACGTCTCGTCACCGTTTGCGCCGCTGCCGCGAGAGTAACGCAGGTTGCCGACAAGTCCGGTCAATGTGTCGCCCGAGCGAATCGAGTAATCGCTCGTGCCGCCTGCATCGAGATAATGAATCTCGTTCGGGTTGCGCGTACGCAGGCCGTCGTCGAGCACGATCGTGCGCCGTGCGTTGAGGTTCTTGTGCGAGTCGTAGCCGGCCGCATCGGGGGCATTGCCGTTCGTGAACTGATAGAGGCGACCGCCCTGTGACAGCGTGACTTCGCCGAATTGCTCCAGTTCACGCACGTCGGTCACCGTCAGCGTGCCCGTGAACTCGACGAGCATGCCCTCATAGCGCTCCAGATCGGCGATCGGATCGCCATCGCTGTTCGTTGTCGTGCCGCTGACGGGCAGGTTGATCGGCGCCGGGATCAGTGAGCCCCTGCCGACGACGCGTACCGACGAAGCGTCGATCTGCGTTTCGCCGAAATGCTCGGTGACTTCGCCCGTGACCTCGACAACGTCGCCTACGTCGACGTCGCGCGGCGGCGTGTCGCCGTCGAACACGAAGACGCCGTCGGACGTGTCGAAGCTGGCGTCGGGCGGTCCGTCCTGGAGATAGAAGCCGCCGAGATTACGGCGCTCGTCGCTATCTCCCTCCTGGAAGTCGCCCGTAACCTGTCCTCTGACCGTGACGGTCTGTCCTTCGAGCGGGCTCGCAGCGCCCGTTCCCTGGATGTCGCTGACGGTCGTGTTGCCCGAGGGAGGAGGTGGTTGAGTTGGCGGATTGGCCGCACCGCCGCCGCCCCCGCCGCCGCAGGCGGCGACGAGGACGATGCCGGTCATGAGAGTCAGGGTTCGCATGACCGGCATTCTAGCAGTCTGCTCGCCGCAAGCCCGTTACCGCAGGTTGAAGAGAAGAAACTCCGCCTCAGCGCTCGCTGCAACCCGAATTACATCGGCCCGCGCGATCGCGGCACCGTCACCGGCGGACAGTGCTTCGCCATTGACGACGATCTCGCCGTGCACGACCTGCACGAAGATGCGGCGATCGCCGACGTCATCGAGCGCGACTTCACGACCCTGCTCGAGCACGCTCGCGTAGAGGTCGACGTCCTGGTGAATCGTGACCGAGCCGTCCCGGCCGTCACGCGAACCGATCAGGCGCAGCTGGTTCAGTTTGGACCCACGGTCGAACAGGGTCTGCTCGTAACCGGGCTCGAGGTTCTTCGCTTCGGGCAGAATCCAGATCTGCAGCAGGTGCAGCTCGTCTTCGTCCGAGTGGTTGAACTCGCTGTGCAGCACGCCCGTTCCAGCCGTCATGCGCTGGACTTCGCCGGCGTTGATCACCGTGCCGTT
>JANQGP010000035.1 GCA_028277265.1 Woeseiaceae bacterium
CGAAAAATGAAGTCGTCGAGGAAGGCATTGTAGGCGTCGATGTCTTCGGCGACGACGCGCAGGTGGAAGTCGGCCTCACCGCTCGTCGCGAAACACTCGAGCACTTCGGGGTGTCTCAGCACCTCCTTGACGAAGCGCTCGACGTTTTTCTGTTCATGGCGCGCGAGCGAGACATGCACGACGGCGGAAAAATCGAAGCCCGCTTTACGCGTGTCGACGATGACGGCGTAGCGATCGATGATGCCGGCTTCCTCGAGGCTCTTGACGCGCCGCCAGCACGCCGAGCTCGACATGCCCGTGCGCTCGCCCAGCTCCTGCATCGTCAGGCGGCTGTCGCCCTGGAGCTCCGACAGGATTTTGCGGTCTTTTGCCTCCAGCATCAATTTTGTCCCGATTTTTCTTACTTAATGGGATATTGTACCGAAAAATGCGCCCTGAGCGGGACGATTGGCACCCTTTTCCGGACACATTGCGCGATACTGTCCGGCCATGCTGGATAACTACGAACTCATCGACCGCTATCGGCGCGAGTCGGGACGCATTCTGCTGACCGGCACGCAGGCGCTCGTCCGCATTCCGCTGATGCAGCGCACCATGGATGCGGCTGCCGGCCTCGATACGGCAGGCTTCATCAGCGGCTACCGC
Source organism: Woeseiaceae bacterium (assembly GCA_028277265.1). GTDB lineage: Bacteria > Pseudomonadota > Gammaproteobacteria > Steroidobacterales > Woeseiaceae > UBA1847. Next base: position 646 of record JANQGP010000035.1, read on the forward strand.
GGCTCGCCGCTCGGAATGGTTGACCTCGAACTCTGGCGCGCGAAGTCATTCCTCCAGGAAAACAGGATCGAGTTCCTGCCGGCCGTCAACGAGGACCTTGCCGCGACGGCCGTGCTCGGTTCGCAGCAGGTCGAGACGGACCCGGCCCGGGAGGTCGATGGCGTGTTCGGCCTGTGGTACGGCAAGGGCCCGGGCGTCGATCGCGCCGGCGATGCGCTCAAGCACGGCAACGCCTACGGCAGCTCCCCGAGGGGCGGCGTGCTCGTCGTTGCCGGTGACGACCATGGTTGTGTGTCGTCGTCGATGCCGCATCAATCCGACGTCGCATTCCTCACGTTCATGATGCCGTGGCTGAATCCGGCGAACGTCGCCGAGTACCTCGACTACGGCCTGTACGGTTTCGCATTGTCCCGCTATTCGGGCATGTGGGTTGGCTTCAAGGCCGTCACTGAAACCGTCGAGTCCGCGATGTCGGTCGAGCTGAAGCCATACCCTCAGTTCGCCGTACCGACAGACTACGAAGTTCCCGCGACCGGCCTGCACTATCGCTGGCCCGATTTCCCGGGGCCGCAGATCGAGGAGCGACTCGAGGCCAAGAAAGCCGCAACGCTCGCGTTCGCTGCCACCAATCCGATCGATCGCAAGATCTTCGACGTACCGGACGCGCGGTTCGGTATCGTCACGACGGGCAAGGGCCATCTCGACCTGATGGAAGCCCTTCGCCTGCTCGGCATCGAGGAGGAAGAAGCGCGCCGACTCGGCATCGACGTCTACAAGGTCGGCATGGTCTGGCCGCTCGAGCCGCAAGGGGCGCTCGACTTCGTGCAGAAGAAAGTCGAGGTGCTGGTCGTCGAGGAAAAGCGCGGCATCATCGAGAGCCAGTTCAAGGAATATTTCTACGACTACCCGGGCCGCAAGCCCAACAGCATGGTCGGCAAGGAGGACGAGAACGGCAAACGCCTCGTACCCTGGATCGGCGAACTGACACCGATGGACCTCGTGCCGATCGTCGGGCGTCGCCTCGACCGCGTGCTCGGCGGCGATCGATTCAGCCGGCGCGCCGACGAGCTACAGCGCCGCGCGCACCCGATCGAGATCGGCGGCGCACAGCGCATCCCGTATTTCTGTTCGGGCTGCCCGCACAACACCTCGACGAAGGTACCCGAGGGCTCGCAGGCGCTGGCCGGTATCGGCTGCCACTTCATGGCCAGCTGGATGGGCCGTGAAACGGACGGCCTGATCCAGATGGGCGGCGAAGGCGTCAACTGGATTCCGCGGGCACTGTTCAACGGCAAGCAGCACGTGTTCCAGAACCTGGGCGACGGCACGTTCTACCACTCGGGATCGCTCGCCATTCGCCAGGCGATTGCGGCGGGCACGAACATCACCTACAAGATTCTCTTCAATGATGCCGTTGCGATGACGGGCGGCCAGCCGGTCGACGGCCCGCTGTCGGTCCAGGGCATCGCCCACTCGGTAAACGCCGAAGGGGTCGAGCGCATCGCGATCGTTTCGGACGAGCCGGAGCTGTTCACCGCTGCCGACTTCCCGCCAGGCACCACGATATCGGATCGTCGCGATCTCGATGCTGTACAGCGCGAGCTGCGCGAAATCCCGGGCGTAACGGTACTGATCTACGCGCAGACCTGTGCGACCGAGAAACGCCGCCGCCGCAAACGCGGCAAGCTCGAGGACCCGAACAAGTTCGTCGTCATCAACGACCTCGTCTGCGAAGGGTGCGGCGACTGCTCGGTCGAATCGAACTGCCTGTCGGTCGTGCCGAAGGAAACGCCGTTCGGCCGCAAACGCCAGATCGACCAGAACAGCTGCAACAAGGACTACTCTTGCGTCAACGGCTTCTGCCCGAGCTTTGTCACGGTGGAAGGCGAACGACAAAAGACGGCAAAGGGAGGCGTACACGACGAGGCGTTCGAAACGCTGGAGGCCGCGTTACCGGGCCCGGACATACCCGAGATCAACCATTGCTACGACCTGCTCGTGACGGGCGTCGGCGGCACGGGCGTCATTACGGTCGGCGCGCTCATCACGATGGCGGCCCACCTCGAGCGCAAGGGTGCGAGCGAACTCGACTTCATGGGCTTCGCGCAGAAGTTCGGCCCTGTCCTGAGTTACCTGCGCATCGGTGAGGAGCCGGCGAGCATCAACCAGGTCCGAATCGAGACCGCGCGCGCGGACGCATTGATCGGCTGCGACCTAGTCGTCAGTTCGCAACCGAAAGCTTCGATTACCTATCAACACAACCACACCCGCGCGCTGTTGAATACGGCCGAGATGCCCACGGGCGACTTCGTGCGCCAGCGCGACGCCAATCTGCGGGCGGACGAGCGCGTTGCGGCGATTGCCGACGTTATCGGCGACGGCAATCTGCAGACCATCGACGCGAACGGCCTCGCCGAGCGACTGATGGGCGATACGATCTATGCCAACGTCATGATGGTCGGCGCCGCCTGGCAGAACGGGCTCATACCGCTCTCGCTCGAAGCGCTGCTGCGCGCGATCGAACTCAATGGCGTCAAGATCGACGACAACAAGCGTGCGTTTGCATGGGGTCGGATCGCCGCAAACGATCCTGCCGCGATCGACGAACTGCTGGACGGCCGGGGCGCGCAGGGTATCGAGTCGCTCGGAGACATGATCGCACGGCGTGCCGACTTCCTGGTCGACTACCAGAACGCCGGCCTCGCGCGGAAATACACGGCGGCGATGGAGCGCGTTCGCGCGGCAGAAGAAAAGGCAGGCAGCGGCGACGAGCTGGCGCGCACCGTCGCGCATGCCTACTTCCGTCTGCTCAGCTACAAGGACGAATACGAGGTCGCGCGGCTGCACGCGCGCGAAGAGTTCATCGAGCAGATCCGCCGAGACTACGGCGAGAACGCGAAGGTACGCTTCCACCTCGCACCGCCGTTTCTCGGCGGCAAACTCGACGCCCGTGGCCGGCCGCGCAAGCGCGAATTCGGCGGCTGGATGCTGCCGGTGTTCCGTATCCTCGCAAAGTTCAAGGGACTTCGCGGCGGACCGTTCGATGTCTTCGGCTACACCGCCGAGCGGCGGTGGGAGCGATCGCTGATTCGCGAATTCGAAGCCTGGCTCGACGAGGCACTGCCGAAACTCGACGAAAACAACCTTCACGCAACGGTTGCCGAAGCGAGTCGCTATCTCGAGATACGCGGATTCGGTCCTGTTAAGCTCGCCGCATGGAAGGAATTGAATACGAGCCCATAGCGCGGCCCGCGCGGGGAGAAACCACGCGCATGGACGAGGGCATCACCTGGCTGCGCATGCCGTTGCCGTTTGCACTGAATCACATCAATCTCTGGCTGCTCCGGGATGACGACGGCTGGGTCATCGTGGACACAGGCGTCGACACGAAGACGAGCCGCGGGATCTGGGAGGCGACGTTTGCCGGCCCGATGAACGGCGACCCGGCGACGCACGTCATCGCCACGCACCTGCACCCGGATCATGTCGGCTGCACGGGCTGGCTCGTCGACCATTTCGACGTCGATCTCTGGATGACGCGTTCGGAGTATCTGCTGTGCCGTATCCTGATCGGCGACACCGGACATGAGGCGCCGCCCGAAGGCGTGCGCTTCTACAAAGCAGCCGGCTTCACCGACGAGCAGCTTTCCCTGTACCGCGCGACGTTCGGCGCGTTCGGGAAGTTCGTCAGGACGATGCCCTTGTCCTACCGCCGCATGCAGGATGGCGAACACCTGCATTTCGCGGGATACGACTGGCAGATCATCGTCGGCAGCGGGCATTCACCCGAACACGCCTGCCTCTACGATGCCGATCGGAACATCCTGATTTCCGGCGATCAGATCCTGCCGACCATCTCGCCGAACGTCAGCGTCTGGCCGACCGAACCGCAGGCGGATCCGCTCCGTGACTGGTTCGACTCGATCGACAAGCTTCAGGCTGCCCTGCCCGAGGACGTGCTGGTCCTGCCCGCTCACGGCAAACCGTTCCGGGGCGCGCATGCGCGTCTCGATCAGCTGCGCAAGGATCACACGGACCGGCTTGACGTCCTTCTTCGCCATGCCGCCGCGCCCAGGCGTGTCGTCGACACGTTTGACGACCTGTTCAGTTCGACAATCGACGATACGAATCGCATCATGGCGACGGGCGAATCGCTCGCCCACCTGCGTTACCTCGTTGGCGCCGGAGAGATGATTGCGGAGACCGATGCCGAAGGCGTCTCCTGGTACCGCCGTAACTAGCGACTTGTTGAAAAAGCAGTCAGGAGCTTCCCCAAACCTGCATCGACACGATCAGGAAGACCGCCGACAGCGCCAGCAATTTGAGCAGCAGCGGTCCGGCGAAGCGAAACCACGCGGCGTACGGGACCTTGCCGAGCGCGAGCGCGCCCATGACCAGCGCGCTGGTCGGCACGAGCATGTTCGAGAATCCGTCGCCGAACTGGTAAGCCAGCACCGCAGTCTGTTGCGGCACGTCGGTCAGCGTGGCCAGGGGCGACATGATCGGCATCGTCACGAATGCCTGACCGCTACCCGACGGGATGAAGAGGTTGCAGATCGATTGCACGACCAGCATGCCGAGCGCCGAAGCTTCGGCGGGCAGCCCTTCGAGCAGGCCGGCGATCGAATGGACGATCGTGTCGATGATCTGCCCGTCCGAGAGCACGGTCTCGATCGTACGCGCGAAGCCGACGAGCAGCGCGGCCGGTGTCATTGCGGCGGCGCCTTCGAGGAACGTGCGGCTCGTCTCGCTCGCCGACAGGCCGGCGATGATCGCCGACACCAGACCGATACCGAGGAATATCGCGTTGAGCTCCGGGATGTACCAACCGTATGCCTTGACGCCGTAGACGAACCCGGCCAGGCCTGCGACGAAGACGATCAGCGTCAGCAAGCGCGGCAGCGTCATTCGCACGTCCGCCGGCGGCTCGAAGCCGGTGCTGTAGTCGACGTCGGCGACGAGGCTCTTCGACGGGTCCGCTTTGACGGCTTTCGCATAACGGTAGATGTGATGAAACGCGACGGCGAGAAAGCCGAACATCATCAGGAGTTTCAGTGCCCAGCCGGACGTCAGCGGGACCTGCGCGATATCCTGCGCAATCAGTACGCCGAACGGATTGATGCCTGCACAGGCCCAGCCGATGCCATACGGTATCCAGACCATCCCCATCGCAACGACGGCATCCAGCCGCATGGCCAGAGACATCGTGACGATGATCGGCACGAGCGGCACGTACTCCTCGCCCATGCCGATCGTGTAAGAGCCCGCGCTGAACAGCAACAGGCAGCCGCCGATCAGAATCCACGGACTCCTGCCGAGGCGTTCCACGGCGCCGTGCAGCGCGGCATCGATCGCGCCCGTCTGCCGCAGTACCGCGATGACGCCGCCGACGAGAAAAATGAGAAAGATGATGGCCTGCGCCGAAGAGAACCCGTCGGAGATGGCCAGCAGGAAATGCCAGGGGGGCAGGACCTCGCGCTCCCCCGGGCCCAGAGCTTCGTAGGTACCCGGTACGACGGCGACGCGATCGGGCTGGTCGGGCAGCGCTGCACGCTCGAACTGCCCGTGCGGCACCACGTAGGACAGAAGTTGCGCAAGGACGATGAACGAGAAGATCAGAACCAGTGAATCGAGCGTCCAGTTGCGTTTCGTCATGATTGTGAGCCCGCATTGCGAGCGCACAGCCTAGCGCAAAAAAACGGCCGGCGGCACTAGCGCCTCCGGCCGATTCCATGTATGGGTATCGCTCAGGATCAGGTCTGGTCGTCGACCGTCGCATCGGGTGCCGTCTTGGCAACGCTCTTCATGCCGTTGCTGCAACCCGATTCCGAGTCGTAGGTCTGGCTCGTGCCGATGCACTGGCCGTTCGCTGCGCACAGGCGGAACGTGAACCTGCCCGATGCCGTCTCGTTCTTCTGGAAACGATCGGGGTTCTGCGAGTTCTTGCGGACTGATTCGACACCGTTCATGCAGCTGGCTTTCTTGCTGTAGCCCTCGCTGCCGAGGATGTTCTGTCCATTGGACGCCTTCAAGCGAAACCGGAATTCACCCGCTTTGTCTTTGTAGATTTCAAATTTGCCTGGCATTTTTTTCTCCTGTCGTTATTTGTCTTGAGCAAGTGCTTCAGGTTATTTCACGATGAAGGTGATCTTCATCGTCACGCGGTAGGCGCTGATTTCCCCGTCTTTGACGACGACTTTTTGTTCCTTGATCCACGCGCCCTCGATATTGTCCACAGTTTTACTCATTTTGCGAATCCCTTTTTCGACGGCATCCTCGAAGCTCTTCGACGACTCCGCCGTCAGTTCGGAAATCTTGGCAACACTCATGGTTCTCTCCTTTGGTTGATTGGCACTTCAGTGATATTCAATGGTCTTGCAGCTCGTCGCCGAATACCTCGGTGGCGAGTTTCTCAAGTCTTTCAATCGCCCGGTACAGCCGCATCTTCGTCGCGCTCAGACCCAGGCCGGTGGTCTCTGCGATTTCCGAAAGCCCGAAGTCCGCGACGAAGCGCAGCGTGAGAATGTCGCGATCGGCCGGGGACAGCTCTTTGAGCAAGCCGATCAGGCGATCTTCCTCTACCTCGATTGTTGTTGGCTCCTGCGGTTCCTGCGCCAATACGTCGGCGTACTGCTTCGATATCGCCCTCTTCTTCAGCCAGTCCTTGCAGGCATTGCGCGTCACCCGCACCAGCCAGGTCTTGAACGACGAACGGCCTTCGAAACTGCCGAGCTTCGAGAACAGCTTGAGCATCGTGTCCTGCGTAATGTCCTCCGCGTCCTGTCTGTTGCCGACGAGACGCAGGCAGATGCTGAAGATCAGCCTGTCATACCGGCGCATCAGCTCCTCGTACGCACGCGTACGATACGGCAGCTCGTCACACGCGCGCATGACCAGCTGCTCATCCGAAAGAGCCTTGTACTCTTTCGGAAGCGGCCTGCGTTGCCCGGGGTTCAGAGCCGGTCCGTCGTATGAACCTTGCTCTCGACGAGCACGCTGTTCGGCAGTGTGTACACGGTGCCGTCATCGAGTTCCACGAGCGTACTCGTCGTGCTGACCTCGATAACCCGGCCGGAAATCTCCCCGACCGTGATCTTGTCCCCGGGAGGGAACAGGTCACGTGCATACAGACCGGCGATGATATTGCCGGCGGTTGCGCGCGTACCCATTCCCAGCGAGAGTGCGACGGCGGCGCCGATCGCGAAAAGGATAATCGAAACGACCTGATTCAGCAGTTCGGTCTCGATCTCGAGCTGGCCGATGGCCAGTGAGACGACGACGATGACGATGAGCATGTAAATCAGCGTGCCGAGCGGCTTGCCGTAGTCCAGCTGCATGCCGGCCGACGCGGTCTCGACGGCCGACCGCACGAGATGGGCTGCAAACAGGCCGATGATGATGACCAGCAGCGCGCCGATGATCTTCGGCAGGTACTGGACGAAACCGTTGATCGTATCGGAGACGCGTGGCAGGCCGAGACTGTCCGCGGCCGCGATCATGAAGAGCAGGAAGATCAGCCAGTAGACGATCTTGCCGATGATCGCCGAGGCCGTCGTATCGATGCCGGTCGTCGCGACGGCGCTCGTCACGCCGGCGCGCTCGGTCAGCTTGTCGAGACCGAGTTTCGCGAGCAGCTTGGCGATTGCGACGCCGATTCCCTTCGCGACGAGATAGCCGACGATCAGTAATAGCATGGCGCCGGCGAGATTGGGCAGAAACTCTGCAACCTTGGTCCACAGGCTGACCATCGGCTGCCACAATGTTTGCTGGACTTCATCTATCATGGTTTTCCCCTCTTACATGACCTGCCTTCAGGCTTCGCACCCGGCCGGCCTAATCGGAATCGTTGTTCTTCGAGTCGTCCGCGCGCGCAGCAGGGCCGGACGTATTCTGATAAATGGTGCGCGCCTGCTTTTCGCCGAAGTAGGCGAACAGAGGGGCCAACAGCCGCGCAAGCGCCGACCAGATCCGCACGAGAGCAAACGCCAGCGTGTCGCGTTGACCGACCTGCCGCCGCGCGCGGCTCACGGCCGATCGCGCCCGGGACGGGCGTTGCTCATCGTCCATGCCGGTCTGCATGAGCCGGCGAACGGAGTTCTCGTTACGCTTGTCTGTCATCGGGTGCTAGAATCGCCGCATTCGCACTGGTGCTACCACTATTATGATGTGTCAATTTGACGCCTGAGTCAGCTTTCGAGTCACACGGAGGCGCTCGCGGGCGGGGTGTGACCTGATCACGGCCGCGCGCGTCTATGCAGGAAGGATCATCAAGGCTCGCCGCTGTCGGCGGCAGGCCGGTGGAAAACACGAGGGAGCAAGTCTTATGAGAACACTTATCTGCGCTTTTGCGGCGACCGTCGTCGCACTCGCTGGCGCGAGCGCGGCATTTGCCGACGCCGAGGCCGGCCAGGGCTATTTCTCGGTCATGGGCACCTACCTGGATGACGACAAGGACCGTAACGTCGAAGACGGCATCAACGGTGGCCAGATCAGCGTGGGCATGGCCGTCAGCGATGCCCTGAACGTCGAGTTCATCGTCCAGGCGGCACAGGCAAAAAACGCGGATCAGGATCAGCTGGGCCTGGGCATCGATTTGCAGCGCGTCTTCATGCGGGACGAGCGCTTCAGCCCCTATCTTCATGCGGGCGTCGGCTACCTTCGGGTCGAGCCTTCCGGCGCGTTCCCCAGGCAGGAAGGGGGCATGTACTCGGCGGGCGCCGGGTTCTTTCTCGATGTGTTCGGTGGCAACGTCGCGTTGCGCGGCGAATGGCGCCACCGCGTGGATTCGGCCTTCGACGCCCAGGACCTGAACGACAATCTGTTCAGCCTCGGACTGCAGATTCCGTTTGGGGCCAGCACGCCGAAGTGGGTCGACAGCGACGGCGACGGCGTCGAAGACGGCTCGGACAACTGCCCGAATACGCCGGCCGGCGCGACGGTCGATTCGTTCGGCTGCGAACTCGACAGCGACGGCGACGGCGTCAAGGACTCCGTCGACCGGTGTCCGGGGACACCGAGAGGTGTTTCCGTGGATGCCAGTGGCTGCCCGAATGACAGTGACGGCGACGGTGTGACCGACGACAACGACCAGTGCCCGGGTACACCGGCCGGCCAACCCGTCGATGCCGACGGCTGTGAACTGGACGATGACGGCGACGGCGTCGTCAACCGGCTCGATCAGTGCCCCGGCACGCCCGCCGGCACGCAGGTCGACATCCGCGGTTGCGAGATCAGGGAGGAGATTCGTCTCGAGGGCGTCAACTTCGAGAGCAACTCCGATCGCCTGCTCCCGGGTGCGGAGAGCATCCTCAACGATGCGGCCGCCACCCTGAAGAAGAATCCGACGATCAGGGTCGAGGTTGCGGGACACACGGACAGCGACGGCTCGGCCGAGTACAACGAGAGCTTGTCGGCACGCC
>JANQGP010000130.1 GCA_028277265.1 Woeseiaceae bacterium
CGTTGGCCGCGTCGCGGAAGCACTCGCCGACGGCGCGATCGAGCCCGCCGATATCGTCGATGGGCTCGTTGACCGGGGTATCGGCCGCCTTGTGCAGCTTCTGACGCAGTTCGGCCGGATAAGGCGCTTCGTGGGTCGCAAGAATACCGACTTCGCGATCGCCAAATCGTACGAGCACGGCGTCGATACCGTCCATGCTCGTGCCCGACATAAGGCCGATGTAGTGCTCGGGCATACCGGTCAGGACTGTGTGGGCGCAACCGATGCGAGCTTGGTGCGCTTGAACTGCTCGAGTTCCTCGAGGATCGGCGCTGCCTCCGCAAGGAACCGGTCCCGGTACTTGCTCGCGATAGGATCGGCGTCGGGTAACGGCACGGTGCGCGGGTTGCGGTGCACGCCGTTGAGTCGGAACTCGTAGTGCAGGTGAGGGCCCGTCGCAAGGCCGGTCATACCGACATAGCCGATCGTTTGCCCTTGCCGGACACGCGTGCCGAGCCGCGACTTCGCATTGAAGCCGGACAAATGGGCGTAAAGCGTCGTGATGTTGCCGCCGTGCTGCAGGATGACGACCTTGCCATAGCCCGACTTTGTGCCTCGGAATATCACTTTGCCGTCGCCGGCTGCCTTGACGGGCGTGCCGCGCGGCGCGGCGTAGTCGACACCGCGGTGGGCACGAATCGTGTTGAGGACCGGGTGGCGCCGGTTCGGGTTGAAGTTCGAACTGATGCGCGTGAAGTCGACCGGGGCACGGATGAACGCTTTGCGCACGCTGTTGCCTTCGGGCGTGAAATAGTCCGTGTTGTCGTCGCTGTCTTTGAAGCGCACGGCCCGCATCTGCCGACCGTTATTGTTGAACTCCGCGGCGATGATCTCGCCATCCGTCACGTACTCGCCGTCCTGCCAGATCTCTTCATACTGGACGTAGTAGTTGTCACCGCTGCGGATATCGAGAATGAAGTCGACGTCCCACGCGAAAATGCCGGCGACGTTCATGATGGTCCTGTCTGACAAGCCGGCGGTTGCGGCACTTTCGAAAAGCGACGACTCGATGACACCGTAGGCATGGCGTTTGCGAATCTCGATCGGCCGCTCGACAAGGGACGCAGTGAAGCCCTGTTCCCCCTTCTCTATTTGCAGCGCACTCGTCAGGTCGAGTTCCGAATACACGCTGATGACCTGCCCCTCGTCGTGTGTGACCTCGTAGACATCGCCGGGCTTGATGCGACGAAACTGCTTCTTTGCCTCATCGAGTTGTGCGATTTGCATGAGATGGCCGATGTCGAGGCCGTTGCGACGAAACAGGCGCTCCATCGTATCGCCGCGACCGACTTTGAGAGTCAGTGTGTCGAACAGCGGCTCCGGTTCCGGGACGACATCGGGCTCGACGACGTCGGCCGTGATCTCGGCCGGGTCCATTTCCTCGATGGTCAGTGGCGACTCGTCCGCCGCTCGCATGACCGGCGTGTCAGTGACCGGTGGCTGGGGGTCTTCGGTACCGAGGCTCGTGAGCAGGGCGACGCCGATGATAGGGATGCCGAGACCGACCGCGAACCACGAAAGGGCTTTGGATTTTGCGGGCTTCTGTGCTGCAGATGGCTTGTAATCGTGTAGTAGTGGACTGACCGGACGATTCAAGTCTGCGTCCCCGTGGATTCAGGATGCCGCTACTCTACCGGCTGGAAATTTGGAGGTCAAAATCCTGCGGGAGTGCTACAGTTCGCGCCTATGAGCAGTATCGCGGAACAGATTGCGGAACTGACGCGAGGGGCCGACGAGATTTTGCCCGAGGACGGTCTCGCGGCGAAGTTGAAACTCGGCCGGCCGCTGGTCGTCAAGGCCGGTTTCGACCCGACTGCGCCCGATTTGCACATCGGCCACACGGTGCTCATCAACAAGATGCGCCAGTTCCAGCAGCTCGGTCACGAGGTCGTCTTCCTGATCGGCGATTTCACGGGCATGATCGGCGACCCGTCCGGCAAGAATTCCACGCGTCCGCCGCTGTCACCCGAAGACGTCAGGGCGAACGCCGAGACCTACGAGGCGCAGATCTACAAGATCCTCGACAAGGACAGGACCCGCATCGAATTCAATTCGACGTGGATGGGCAGGATGGACGCAGCCGGGCTGATCAAGCTGGCCGCACGTCACACCGTTGCCCGAATGCTCGAGCGTGACGACTTCAGTAAGCGTTACAGGGGCGGCCGGTCGATCTCGATCCATGAATTCCTCTACCCGCTCGTGCAGGGGTACGACTCGGTTGAGCTGAAGGCTGACGTCGAACTCGGCGGCACCGACCAGAAGTTCAACCTTCTGGTCGGCCGGCAGCTGCAGCAGGACTTCGGCCAGGAGCCGCAGATCGTCATGACGACGCCGCTGCTCGAAGGGCTCGACGGCGTGCAGAAGATGTCGAAGTCGCTGGACAACTACATCGGCATCACCGAGCCGCCGGGGGAGATGTTCGGCAAGATCATGTCGATTTCCGACGACCTGATGTGGCGCTACTTCGAAGTGCTCAGTTTCCGCTCACTCGAAGACCTTGCCGGGCTGCGCGAGGCGGTCGATGAGGGCATGAACCCGCGCGACGCAAAATTTGAACTCGGGATGGAAATCGTTGCCAGATTCCATAGTGAGGCGGACGCCGAGGGCGCCAGGCAGGAATTCATCGCGCGCTTTCAACAGGGCGCCATGCCCGATGAGATTCCGGACAGGGCGCTCGACAGCCAGGGCGGTCAGCTGGGACTGGCACACTTGCTAAAAGGTGCCGGGCTCGTCAGCAGCACGTCCGAAGCGTTTCGCATGATCAAGCAGGGCGCTGTGCGGATCGACGGCGAACGGGTCGAGGACCGGGCGCTGCAGATCGAGGCCGGCAGCACACATATCTACCAGGTGGGTAAGCGCAAGTTCGCGCGTGTCACGCTCGCCTGACGTCGTCGGGCCGGGCGTAGTGCCAGGGTCCGACCGGAGGTGAATGCAGTGAACAGACTACTGGTCCTCGCGGCCGCCGTGCTCGTCATGCTGATCGTGCCGCAGCCGGCTCATGCGCAATCGGAGAACGACGCGCTGCGCGCCGGGTTCCAGGCCGTCATCGACGGGCTCAATGACAACTCGTTCAAGCTCTTTCACGAGTCGATCGACCAGCGGGCGATGGTGAGCCGTATCATCGGCACCTACGCGATCTCGGAGGACATTCGCGACCAGCTCGGCGACAACCCGCGGGAGTGGATCGAGTCGTCGTTCAAGTCGTCGTTCCCGCCATCGAAGGACGAAATCCTGGGCACGGTCGTCGCGTTCGAAGCCTACGAAGAGACGGCACGCGCGCTCGTTCGCTGGGAGTCATCGGGTTACCGGTTCTCCTACCACATATACGAGCTGGAAATCCACGGTAAGGACAAGTTCAGGATCGTCGACTGGATCGACTACTACAAAGCCGGGCGATTCTCGGAGCTGGTCGCGCAGTCGTTTGTCTACACGATGCCCACACCCGAGGCCACGCTGCAGTTGCTCGAGGACAAGAACCGCAGCGAAGGTGAGGTGTTCCAGATGGGCGAGATGTTCAAGGCGGTACGCGACAAGCGCCATGATCGCTTCTTCGGCATCTACGATGCGATGGATGAATCGCTGCGCGGCGAGAAGATCGTCACCAGGCTGAACCTGGACATGGCGATGTCGTGGAACGACGCGGGCCGTACCGGGCGGGCTTTCCAGGCCATTGTCGCAACGTATCCCCAGGAGCCGTTGTACAGCCTGCAGCTGGTCGGTTTCCACATCGCGACACGGCAGTTCGAGAAGGTCATCCCGGAGCTCGAGACACTGCAGACCGGGCTGGGTGTGACCGACGGTGCGACCGAATCGCTCAAGGTGTCCGCCGCCATGGCGCTCGGCGATTTCGAGCGTGCCGAGCAGTTTGCCCTCAACGCAACGAAAGTCGAGCCGGATCTCGAGCTGAGCTGGTGGTCGCTTCTGCGGGCGCGCACCGCCGCCCGGGACTGGAGCGGTGCTACCGAGGCGATGGCCGAACTGGAGGATCGTTTCGGCCACCTGCTGATCCCGCAGAAGCTGCGTCGCGACCGGTTCCTGAAAGCCCTGATCGACCAGCAGGAATACAAGGACTGGCGCGCGGCCCGCGATGCCGGGTGACGGAGGCAGTATCCCGAAATCAAAGGCATCACGAATCCGCACTCACGTCACTGTGTTGATGCTCCTGGCTCTGCCCGGGACAGGCGGCTGTGGCGTGAGCACACAGCATACGGAGCGTTACCTGCGCGATGTCGGCAATCCGGAATCGTCGTTTCAGAAAGAGATAGATCGCTTCCGCATTCAACTGCTCCTGCAAGGCACTCGTGAGGAGACGCCCGGCAGTCGGGATTCCGTGTTTTTCGATTCCGTCGCATACGTGCGAGCGCCGCACACTCTGCACGTCAGCACCGCCTTCTACGGCACCACGGACGATACCGCCGAGATCCGCAGCATCACGATGCAAGTTGATGACCAGGCGCCGATCGTGTTGCGCGGACGTGACCAAACGGCAATTCAGCTCGCGTTCGAGCCCTGGCTGGATCATGCTGTCGCCGCCAACTTCGAGCTGCCGCTTGGCGACCGACTGCCGTTCGTCGACGGACAGCACGTGGTCGTCGAGGTCGAGTTCGTGCCGCCGGAATCTGCTGAATCGCACGTCATCCGAACCGTGTTTCGGGCCGAATCCAGAACCAGAAGAGCCTCGAAGCTCGAAATGATCCTCAAGGGCGCGTAGCTATCGGGCACATTCCTGCTATTGGCCCGGGTCTGCCCATTGCGAGTCTGCGGAATTCCGCCACGAAACCCCGCCGGCGGCGTCCGACTGCGCCCGCGCCGGCGACAGCGCGGCGTAGACCCGGACCCGCCGAACACGCCGCTTTTCCCGTAAAAAAGGGCCCCTCCGGGGCGGGCTGGATCCCGCGCCGGGCGGGCGCTCCGGCGAATTGCAAAAAAAGTGAAAAAAAGTGTTGACGGGCGGGGCGGGCGGTCTATAATGCGCCGCTCTCTGAGGGAACGGTGGCCCTCAGCAGACCTCTCAAGACAATACAGCAGTGGCCGTAGGGCTGGTCAGCAGTCCCGCTCGGCCTGTATACTTGTTGGTCTGGCTCGGATTTGGGGACAGTGACCGTGTTTTCTTCGCGCCGCGAAGAAAACACGGTCACTGTCCCCAAAAATCCCGGACGTTCTTTAACAACTCAATCAGATAATTTGTGTGGGTGCTTGCGCTCGAGTTTGCGAAGGCAAAATCAAGCGTAAGAACCAACCTAAATTCTTGACTCAAGTAATTTAGAGTGGGGATTGCGTTCTTTGGATAAAGCTCAAAGCTTTAAACTGAAGAGTTTGATCCTGGCTCAGATTGAACGCTGGCGGCATGCCTAACACATGCAAGTCGAACGCGAAAGCGCCTTCGGGTGTGAGTAGAGTGGCG
>JANQGP010000202.1 GCA_028277265.1 Woeseiaceae bacterium
CGAAGACCGGATCGGGCTCGGGTCCGCTGTTCACGATCTCGGCGGTTTCGTAAAAGCGCAGGAAAGCGGGCATCACGGCGCCCCGGGTCTTGCCCGGTATCAGGAGGAAACGGCCGTCGCGGCTGAACGCGAGCGGCTCGACAGGATTGCCGACAACGTCGGACGTATTGAAATTGCGCAGCGTCAGGTACGGTGGCGGGCCGGCGCCCGGGTCGCCGAAATCGAGGAGGTCCTGCAGGCGGTAGAGTCGGACGGCCTGGTCGTGCTCGGCGGAGATGGCCAGGATCTCCTGTCGCTGTCCGTCGGCCGGCGTCGTGCCGGGCAGGAAGCGGGCTTCGCGTAGCGTGCTCGTGGCCTGCTTCATCGTGGCGAGGCGAAGCATGTTCACCGACGTGATGAGACCGGTACCGTCGCGTGTCGTCTGCAGTCGCCAGAGTGCGCCACGGTGGTTCGATCCCGCACTCGCAACGTAGCGATCGTCTTCGGTCAGGGCGACGGAATTGACGCCGTTCTTCCCGGTGCCGCCGTGGTTGGCCTTGTGCACGAGCCGCCATGTGGCCGGGTCGCCCTGAGTCCGGAATACCTCGACCTTGCCGGCCTCTTCGGTGCCGGCGAACAACAGGTCGCCCGCGTGGCTGTAGAACAGGGAGTCGATCCCGCCCCGTGTTTCGAAGGTCTTGACCAGCACCGGCTCGGCCAGGATCTCGCGAGTGACGAGATCGCGGTATTGCCAGACCTCGATCTTGTTGTCGTCCCCGCCGGCGGCGATGTAGTTGTCGTCACGGCTGAAGGTAGCGACTTCGAGTTCGTCTTCGCCGGATGCCGGTTGATCGCCGGGTCGGCCGGTCGCCGGGTCGATCGGACCTCGGGAACGGCCTTTGTCCCAGAGCAGGTTGCCCTCGAGGTCGAAGAGACGCAGGCGAGCGGTGGCGCCCGTCAGATGGGCATTGGCATACTGATCGGTGCGGCCATCGGATTTGGACGTGGTCGTGATGTACCGGCCGTCCTTCGAAAACTCGGCCGATTCGCCCGAAACGATGCCGTTGCGGACGGTTGCATCGACTTCGCCGGCGGGATCGGCGAGGCGCGCCCATTCGTGCGTAAGCGAAACCGGGGTGCCGGCGCGGGCGAATCCGGCCAGGCCCAGGAAGACGGCAGCGATCAGCAGGGATTTCTGAATCATGGCTTCGGCATCTCTTCGATGCGCTCCTTTATGAACGGCGGGTTCTCGAG
The DNA here is from genome assembly GCA_028277265.1 of Woeseiaceae bacterium. Classification (GTDB taxonomy): domain Bacteria; phylum Pseudomonadota; class Gammaproteobacteria; order Steroidobacterales; family Woeseiaceae; genus UBA1847. The sequence goes on from JANQGP010000202.1 coordinate 1,234, forward strand.
TGAGTACTTGATGCCCGTTATGCGATCCGTGTTGTTGTCGCGCCGGCGGCGGTCCGGTGGGACGTCCCCGGTCTCGACGATCCACGCTTCGAGCGCCGACATCAGCTTCTGGATGTCGCGGCGGTATTCCGGAACGCCGGCGAGGTTGTCGTACTCATTGGGATCGGCCTGGACGTCGTAGAACTCGACACGCGGGTGCGGTACCTCGAAAAGGAGCGACTGAACCGCGTCGAGACGGCCGGCGTCGCGCCGCCGCCGCAGGTCCTGCCAGGTCGGGCTGATCGTTATGTCCGCGGGCGTGCCGTGCGGATGCTCGACGTAGTTGTTCCAGATGAGCTTGTAACGGTCCGTTCGCACACTGCGCATGTGCTCGTCGATGTTATGCCAGTCGCGCTGGCTGAAGACGTGCACCCGGCCCGGCCGGGCGGGGTCCGCGATTGCCGCGGCGATGCTGTTGCCGATCATGTCGCCCGGTTTCGCGACACCGGCCCAGTCGAGCACGGTCGGCGCGAGATCGATGACACTGACGAGCGGTCGGTAGCGCGCACCGGCAGGCACGCCAGGCCCTGTCACGATCATCGGCGTCTTGATTCCGGCGTCGTAAAGCGTGCCCTTGGCGCGCGGCATCGGGGCGCCGTTGTCGCTGATGAATATGACGTAGGTCTCGTCGCGCAGGCCGCGCGCGTCGAGCGCCGCGACCATGCGTCCGATTTCGCTGTCCAGACGCGCGATTTCGTCGTAGTACTGCACGTGGTCGGCCCTCGTCTCGGGCGTGTCGACATGTTCTCGCGGAACGACGACGTCGTCGGGCGAATGGACGTTCGGCGCGTCCCCGTACGCACGATGCGGGTCCCTGAAACCGACCCAGAGGAAGAACGGGCGCTCGCCGGCCGCTTCGAGAAAAGCCGCGATGTCCAGGCTGTCCTCGTACCAGTCGAATTGCGCCGCACCGTGGGGCCCGTAGTGCTGCTTTTGCATGTTGCCCGTGAAGTACCCGCCGCCGCGCAGGTAGAAGGGCAACAGGCGTTCACCGCGGGGCAGCGCAACATGCAGGTCCTCGGTACCGGTCTGGTGCGGGTATTTGCCGGACAGGATGCTGATTCGCGAAGGGCTGCACTGTGGCGACGTCAGGAACGCATTCTCGGCCGTCCATCCCTCGCTCGCGAGCCGGTCGATGGCCGGCGTTCGGATCGTGTCGTGACCGTAGGCGCCGAAATCGCGCCACCCGGCATCGTCGGCGACGAAGACGATGACGTTCGGCGTCGTGCCGGCTTGCCCGATGCAGGCGGCCAGCAGCAGGACGGGCAGCAGAAACGACCGCCTCACTCCGGCCTGACTCGCGCCAGCCACGCCTCGTACTCGGCCGCGAGTTCCGCAACGACGTCCTGGTGTACTTTGGCAACGTCGTTCAACTCGGTCTTGTCGACCGACATGTCATAGAGTTCCCATGTACCGTCTTCGGGCGTCTGACCGTCCTCCGCCCAGGACACGAGTTTCCAGCGCTCCGTGCGCACACTGCGACCGCGTTGCCAGCGATTGAACACGGGACTGGTGCGCGCAGGCGCGGCGCCCGCTTCGAGGATCGGGCTCAGGTCGATGCCTTCGAGCGGCGGCGCGGGCCCGTCCAGATCGTTCTCGGGGTAGGCTGCACCCGAGACTGCGAGCAGCGTGGGGAACACGTCGATGAGATGGGCGTTGTCGTGCACGACCCTGCCGGGGTCGGCAATACCGTCGGGCCAGTGCGCGATGAGCGGGGAGGCAGCGCCGCCCTCGTAGCTGGAGTTCTTGAATTGCCGGAACGGCGTGTTGGACACATTCGCCCAATCGCCGCCGAGGCTGGCCCAGCGGCCCACCGTGCCGACGGGATGCTCCACGCCAATCTCCTCGTCGCTGTCGACCTCGAAGACGCGCTCCGCCGACGCGCCGTTGTCCGACGTAAACAGGATCAGGGTGTTGTTGAAATCGCCATCGTCGCGCAAATGCGCGAAGAGCTTCGCGAGATTCTGGTCGATGCGGTCGGTCATGGCCGCGTACACGGCCATGCGCAGAACGGCGTCCTCGCGCTCCTCGTCGCTCAGCGCTTCCCAGTCGCGAAAGGTCGGCTCCGAGCGTGCGAACGAATCGTCGATCAGGCCGCTTTCGCGCATACGCTCGAAGCGCGCGCTCGCGATCGGCTCAAAGCCGGCCCTGTAGCGGTCGAGATAGCGTTCAATATCGTCAGGCCAGGCGTGCAGGGGATCGTGCGGCGCCTGGTAGGCGATGTACAGGAAAAACGGCGCATCGGATGCCGCGGTTTCCTCGAGGAACTCGATGGCCTGCGCCGTGTAGAAATCGGTCGTGTAGAAGTCCGGGTCATCGGGCAGATAGCCCTTGACGCAGTCGTGGTCGAAACACCACCAGCGGCCGTCGTTCGCCCGGCCTTTCTTGCGCGCCGGCTCGGGTTCGCCCGGGCGCGCAACCGTACTCGGGTTGAAGTGATTCGACGCGCCGTCACGCAAGCCCACGTAGCGATCGAAGCCGCGATCCACCGGGTTGTCCGTCGCATGATGCTTGCCGACCATGAACGTGCGGTAGCCGGCCTGCCCGAGCGCCTCGGCGATCGTGACCCCGTTGTCGAAGCGACCGAACGGCGAGTCGGCGAGCCCGACCTGTTCGGGATAGATGCCGGCCAACAGCGCCGCGCGCGACGGGTAGCACTTCGCCGTCGTATGAAACTGCGTGAAGCGCAGGCCGTTTTCGGCGATCGCGTCGAGCGCTGGTGTCTCGATCTCGCCGCCGAACGAGCCGAGATCGGACCAGCCCATGTCGTCGACGAGAATCAACAGGATGTTGGGCCGCTCGTTCGCGGGCGCCGTGACGGTTTCTTCGCGGCTGTCGCCGCAGGCCGTCAACAGGGCAAGGCCGGCAAAGGCCAGAACGAGAACGGCGATCGTCGCTAACGTCGTGTTGAGCTGTCGGCGCACGTGAACCTCCTGAATGCAGAAAACCAATCCGTGTTCCGGTCCGCGGCGGTGCTCAGCCTCGCGCGCGCCGCGCCCGCGGTTCGAGATCGGTCAATTCGTCAATGCGCACCGGGCGTCCTTCGTCGATGCTCTTGCGGGCGGCGAAGCCGACCAGCACGGACAAGGCGCCGTCGCGCACACCGGCCTGCTGCGCGAGCTTCGGGTTGGCCTCGACGCCGCGGAAGATCCGGTCGAACATGATGCGGTCGCCGCCCCAGTGTCCCGCGCGAACGTAGGTCATCTGCTCCCGCTCGTACTCCCCGAAATTCCTGTGCTTGATGATCTCGTGGAACTCGATTTCCGAGTGCGTATTGCCGTGCTGGTCCATCTCTTTTTCGTGCAGGCTCGCCTGGTCCTCCTGCGCCGCGGTCATCGACGGCACCCCCTCCCAGGTCTCCATGCGGCCTTTCATGCCGTTGAAGGCGATGCGGAACCCTTCGTACGGCGAGTAAGTCGTCAGCGAATAACTGACCTGGACGTCGTTGGCGTACCGAATCTGGACGGCCATCTTGTCGAATATATCGATCTCCTCGCGCCACAGGCAGTTGTCGCGGATGTAGCCGTCGTGCGTCTCGTTCTCGACATAGAGCTTCGTCAGCAACTCGTTGCTCGAGATGTCCCAGTGGAAACGGCACCGGTCCTTGTGCGGACATCCCGTGCAGCGATCGCCGCGGAACGCATTGTTCGCGCCGTAGTGTTCGAGGCCGCCGTAGGCATGCACCTCAACCGGGTCGGAGTCGATCCACCAGTTCAGCAGGTCGAAATGGTGGGTGGCCTTGTGCACGAGCAACGTGCCGCCCATGTCGCGCAGGCCGTGCCAGCGGCGAAAGTACGAGGCACCGTGGTGGATATTGAGGTACCAGTTGAAATCGATCGACGTCAGTCGGCCGACTTCATCGCCCGCGAGCAGTTCCTTGCAGCGCGCGAAGATCTTTCCATAACGGTAGTTGAGGCCGACGATCAGCCGGCCGCTGGAGCGCGCCGCAGCCTCGAGAATGGCCTCGCACTTGTGTTCGTCGGTCACCATCGGTTTCTCGGTAACGACGTCGAGGCCCTTGCCGAGGCCCTTGACGATGAACTCATCGTGCGTGCTGTCGACGGTCGCCACGATGAGCATGTCGATGGCGACCTTGTCGAGCATTTCATCGAAGTTCGTGAAAACCGGGCAATCGACGCCGATGTAACCGCGAGCGAACTCGAGGCGCCCCGGGTTGGTGTCGCAAAGAGCGGCGTAGTCGATCGTGTCGGCATACTCGTCCTGGAGAAACTTCCCCCAGAACGTCGTGCCGCGAATGCCTGTTCCAACCAGCGCGACCCGCGTTTTGCCCGCCGCTCGCGCGAAGCGCGGTGCGCCCGCCATCATGATGCCTGCCGCGGCGCTGCCCGCCACGAAATCGCGTCGGCTTATCGTGTCTGCCATTTTCTTGTCCCCTTTGTGTCGGTTGGCGGCCCTGCCCCTGCCGGCGCCCGGACCGGGCCGATTCCGATACGATGCGGCCGGTCGAAGCGCTGTTTCATGACTTCAGGACGGGGCTGTCGATGTCGATGCCGAAGCCGGGGCCGGTCGGTACCGGCACCTTCCCGTCGACCGGCCGGATGACCGGCTCGTAGTCGAAATCGGTTTCGAGATGGTCGGCGCGGTACTCCATGAACCCCTTGAAGTTCGGAATCGACGTACAGAAGTGGATCAACGGGGCAACCTCGGGGCCGCTGCGCGGGTAGTGCGGAGCGATGTCGATAGCGTGCTGCGCGGCGATCTCGGCCACGTGCAGCGTTCGCATGAAACCGCCGTTGTACATGATGTCGGGCTGCAGGATGTCGACCGCGCGATGCTCGGCCATCCAGCGCCATTTGGGCAGGGACGTGTCCTGCTCGCCGCCGGCGACGGGCAGGTCGAGCGCCTCGGTGACCTGTCTCGTCATCTCGAAGTCCTCCCAGTCGCAGGGTTCCTCGTACATCTCGACCCCCCAGTCCTCGAGCATGCGGCCGACCCGGATTGCCGTTGGCACGTCATAGGACCCGTTCGCGTCGACGAAGATCTTCAATTCGTCGCCGAAGCGCTTACGGATGCCCGAGACAAGCGCCTCGCTCCGGCCGGGATACGCATCGGCGTTGAGGTTCATGCGCGCGCCGATCTTGACCTTGATGGCCCGCGCGCCCGAAGCCTCGAGGTGTTGCCCGACGATATCGATCTCTTCCTCGGCCGTCGTCGTGCGCGAGAGACGCGACATGTACACCTCGATCTCTTCAGTGCGCTGCCGCCCGAACAGGGATGAGACGCTCTTGCCGGTCATGCGCCCGAACATATCGAGAATCGCGAGCTCGCAGTGGCCCTGAATGATGAAATAGGGCAGGCCCGAGTACTTGTAGCCCCGCGGCCGTTTCGTACGGAAGAAGTCGTCGAACGTACGCTCCATATCGCGCGCATCGGTGCCGATGAGCATCGGGCGGAAGATATGCTCGAGCAGGCTGACCGTGTGCGGAAGGCGCATATTGCCGATGACGATCCCCTCGGCGCCGTCCGTCGAACGTACGCGCACGAAGCGCGTGTTTTCGGAATGCTGCAACACCTCGATTGAATCGATGACGACGGGTTCGCGTATCAGCGAACTGAAATCCAGGGTCGTTCGCAGGGAGTGTTCGTCGTAGACGAGCAAGCCGTCGCCCCGGCGCGTCGACAACACCTGTGCCGTTGCCGGCGCGACGAGACCGGCGATGCCGGCCAGTCCCGCCCCAACGACGGTGCGCCTCGATATCGCGTTGCCAGACATGGGCTTGCGTTTCTTCGCGGCCATCAGTTCACGAGCAGCATGCGAAAGTCGTTGACGTTCGTATCGGTCGGTCCCGTGATCACCTCGTCGCCGAGGCGCTCGAAGAACGTGCCGGAGTCGTGCCGTTCGAGGTGCGCATGAGGATCCAGTCCGATCGCTCTTGCGCGCTGCAAAGTGCGGCCATCTACATAGGCGCCCGCGACTGCCCCGCGCGGGCCCGACTGTCCATCGATACCGTCGGTGTCGGCAACGAGGGCCGTTGCCTGCCTGGCGTCGGCGATGCCGCACGCGAGCGCGAGCGCGAACTCGCGATTGGGCCCGCCATAGCCGTCGCCGCCATCGCCCGAAAACGTCACGGTCACCTCGCCGCCCGACAGGAAAGCACGCTTCTCGCCGGTATCTTCGACGACCGGCAACAGTCCGGCCATCCTCGCTGCCGCGTCACGCGCTTCTCCTTCGATGTCGTCGCCGAGCAACGATACGGCGTAGCCGTGCCGCGACGCGCACTCGGCGGCGGCCTGCAATGCGTCGAGCGGCCTGGCCACGAGTCGGTAGTCGAGCTCCGGCCAGCGATCGCCGGCCTCTGTGCCACCGGCATCGATCAACCGCCGGACTGCCGCGGGTAAGGGCAGCTCGTACTTCCCGACAACCTCGCGTGCGACCTTGCCGGCGTCGGGGCTCGGCACCGTCGGTCCCGAACCGATCGTGCCCGGGTCGTCGCCCACGACATCGGAAATGGCCAGCGTCGTCACCCGGGCGGGATAGCTCGCCTGTGCAAGCTTGCCGCCCTTGATTGCGGAAATTGTCTTGCGCACCGCGTTGATCTCGTCGATCGTCGCGCCCGCTTCGAACAACGCCGTCGTCGTCGCTCGCTTGTCGGCCAGCGAGATACCGTTGGCCGGGGCGCACAACAGCGACGATGCGCCGCCGGATAACAAAACGACTACATGGTCGTCCGGTCCGAGCCCCGCCACGGCCTCGAGTACGGCCCTGGCTGCACGCTCACTGGAATCGTCGGGCAAAGGGTGCGCAGCGTGCACGACCTCGAGACCGCGATACGAAAAGTCGGTGCCGTGAGGCACGACGGCGACGCCGCTGCAACGGCTTCGCCCCGGATCGGTTTCGTAGTGTGTCCCGGCAACGCGCGCCATCCGGGCGGCGGCTTTTCCGGCGGCAACGATCACCAGGCGGCCGTCGTGCGGTACGGGCGGGAAAGCCGTGCTCAGACTGGTGTCCGGCTGGCACCGTGCAACCGCCGCCTCGAAACTCTCGAGCAGCACGCGCCGCTGGTGCGCGGCAAGGGGTTCCGGATCGGTCATGCTCTACCTCTGTCGCAAGGTTTTATAGCTTTTTCAGAAGCTGGTCAATCTCTGCGATATGTAATAGATTTTACCGTCCGTCGTCGCAAGGCATCAGATCGTCTGCTTGCCGCGGCAGGGGAAGTCGGTAGCGAACTCGACCTCGAGGGCGGGATCGGCACCTCCAGTCACCCAGGAGTCAATCATGCATTCGATTCGTATACCGGTCCTGCTTGCCGTTCTGTTGGCCGCGCCTTTCGCGTTCGCGGGCGGCGAACTCGGGCTCAACCAGGTCTGGTCGCGGCTTGCCGATATCTACGGCGAACCGGGATCCGTCGAATCCGCCGAGTTTTCGCCGGACAGCCGGTACATCGTCACGGGCACCAAGTTCGACTTTTCAGTGCGGCTTTTCCGCACGTCCGACGGTGAGCAGATGTGGGTACGTTACGTACCGGACGAGATCGAACGTGTCGCGTTCACGCGCGACGGCAAATTCGTCGCGGCGGTCAGCGAAGACTTCATGATGCGCGTCTTCGATGTCGCGAGCGGGGACGTCGTGTTCGAATACAAGCACGACAACGGCATCGACGGCCTCGCGGCGTCGTACGACGGACGCTACATGGTCAGCGGCCAGGAGCGTGTCGATGGCATCGGGCCGGCCAGAGTCTTCGATACGGAGTCGTGGGAAATCGTCGCGACGGTCGAGCACCCCGGTACGCTGAACGAGCTCGACTTCACGCGCGACGATCGCTATATGGCTTCGGTCGGCGACAAGTCGGCGCGAATCTGGAACGTCAGCGACTGGTCGCTGCACCGGGAAATCCGCATCGACGAAGAGCCGCTGCTGGGCGACCTCCATCATATCTACATCAACTGCAAGTTCAGTCCGGACGGCAGGATCCTGGCGGTCGGCGGCACGCACGGTTTCGTCTACCTGTTCGACGTTGCGAGCGGCGACCTGCTGCGCCGCTTCAACAAGTCCGGCCAGAAGACCGAGACGGTCGAATGGACGAGCGACGGAAGGCATCTGCTCGTCGCGGGCCACGGCGACCACATCGACTTCTACCGAACCGAGCAGCTGCTGAACGACGAAATCGGCAACGACGCGATTCCGTATGCTTACCGCGCCAGGGTGTCCGACTCGCTCGAGTACATGGATTTCAACGATATCGGCACGTTGCTGACGACGGCGCACCAGGACGGGACCGTTCAGTTGTGGACGTTCATGTCCGACGATCCGACGATCAACGCACGGCGCCACCACGACATACGCGCCGATCAGGACCGCAAGGCGGAAGAGTACGAGGGCCGCTGAGTCCTCGTCAGACCCGGTAGCGCGCGATCAGCGACTCGTCGAACTCGAGACCGAGACCCGGCGTCTCGGGTACCGTCGTAAAACCGTCCCGCACTTCGACCGGTGGCAGCGTCGGGTTGAAGTAGGCACGCGCGCCGGGGTACACCTCCATGATCAGTCCGTTGTCGACGGACGCCATCGTCTGCATCGACATATGGACGGTGCCGTGAGGCGCAACGGGGATGTGATAGGCCGAGGCCAGCGCGGCGATCTTGCGATACTCCGTGATGCCGCCGGCCTTGACGACGTCGAGATTGAGGATGTCGGCCGAACCGGCGTCGACGAGGTCGCGCGCGCCCCAGCGCGTGTATTCGTTTTCGCCGGCAACGATGGGCACGTCGAGCGCCCGACGCACCTCGGCGCTGCCGCTGAAGTCGTCGGGCATGACCGGCTCCTCGAACCAGTACGGCCGGTACTTCTCCACGGCGCGGCCAAAACGTATGGCCTCGTAGGCGCGCATGCCGTTGTTCGCATCGAGCATGATGCCGATGTCGTCGCCCAGCGCCTTGCGCACGGCGGCGACCCGCGCAACGTCCTCGGCCATGGGCGCGGCGCCGACCTTCATCTTGACGATGCGAAACCCTTCTTCGACGTAAGACTCCATTTCCCTGACGAGTTCGGCCGGGCCTTTGCCGTCGGCGTAGTAGCCGCCGGCCGCGTAGACGGGGATGCGCGTGCGAAAGGTGCCGAGGATGCGGTGCACGGGGAGGTTCAGGGCCTTGCCGATGACGTCCCAGACGGCGACGTCGAGCGACCCCATCGCCTTGATGTAGATACCTTTGGCGATCGACTTGCGATTGTGGCGGTACATACGGTCCCACAGTCGCTCCGGTGCCATCAGGTCCTGCCCGCGCAGGCGGGCAAACGCCTCCCCTTCGATGACTTCGCGAGGTCCTTTCGGCCGGCTTCGTCCGACGATTCCCGAGTCGGTGTGCAATTCGAGAATGCGGTCGCGGGGCGGCCCGCCGCCGGAGTGCTTGATCGCATTCCATTGCACCGGCAGCTTGCCCGGAAATTCGAGGTCGATGAGCCGGACTTCGGTAATCCGGATGTTGCGCAAGGCGTCGCCGACGTCGGCGGCGAGGCCGGGGAGGGCGACCGTGGCGGCGCCTCCGGCCGCCGCGAGCTTGAGTGCGTCGCGCCGATTGAATCGCAGGCTTCCGGGCATGGCAGATCTCCGAATCCGTAGTTGCATCGCTCTAACAACCGTTACAGAATAGCCGAGCAACACTCCGAACTGAAAAAAAAATTACAACAAGAGGGGATCTCGTGACTCTCGGCATGCTCGCGGCGCTCGCCGCAACCCCGATACTCGTCGCCGGTGTGCTGATCGTCGGTTTCCGGATTCCGGCGCGCACGGCGATGCCCGCAACCTACGTCCTGACCGCATTGATCGCGGCGCTGGTCTGGGAGATGCCCGGCACGGCGATCGCCGCGGCATCGATCCAGGGATTGTTCATCACGTTCGATATCCTGATGATCATTCTCGGTGCGATCCTGCTGCTCAACACGCTCAAGTACTCGGGCGCGTTGTCATCGATCCGGCACGGTTTCTCCGCGATCAGCCCGGATCGACGCGTCCAGGTGATCATCATCGCGTGGATGTTCGGTTGCTTCATCGAGGGCGCGTCGGGCTTCGGTACGCCGGCAGCGATCGTTGCTCCGCTCATGGTGGCACTGGGGTTCCCGGCGGTCGCGGCCGTCATGCTCGGCATGATGGTCCAGAGTACGCCCGTGACGTTCGGCGCCGTCGGAACGCCGGTCCTGGTCGGCGTGCGAGGCGGGCTCGACAGCCCCGAAGTGCTCGAAGCGCTCGCCGCGCGTGGTCTCGAGATGTCGGACTACCTGCAGGTCGTCACGGTCAACGTCGTTTCGTTGCACGCAATTGCCGGGACGATCATGCCGCTCTTCATGGTGGCGATGATGACGCGCTTCTTCGGCGCGAACAAATCCTGGCGAGAGGGCCTCTCGATCTTTCCGTTTGCGCTGCTCGGGGGGGTCGCGTTCACGGTCCCCTACTACCTGACCGGCCGGTTCCTCGGACCCGAATTCCCGTCGATCCTGGGCGCGTTGATCGGCATGGTCATCATGACGGCGGCGGCGCGGGCCAGGTTCCTGGTACCCAAAAACAGCTGGGACTTCCCGGCCGAGTCCGCCTGGCCTGCAGACTGGTCGGGACGCCTGCACATCGACCTCGACGAGCACAGCGACGGCATGCCGCTCTGGAAGGCATGGCTGCCCTATCTGCTCGTTGCGGGGCTGCTGGTGCTGACACGCTTGCCCGAACTGCCGTTCGGCACAATGCTGAAGTCGGTCCGCCTGGGCTGGGACAGCATTCTCGGAACGCCGATTTCCGCGGCCACGACGCCGCTCTACCTGCCGGCAAGCATCCTGATCGGCGTCGCCTGCCTGACGGTGCTGCTCCATCGCATGCCCGGTAAGAAATTCCGGATGGCGTTATCCGAGTCGTCGAAGATGCTGTTCGGCGCGGGTTTCGTACTGATCTTCGCGATCCCGATGGTGCGCATCTACATCAACTCGGGCGCAGGGCCGGAGCTCGCGAGCATGCCGATCATCATGGCGCAATGGGTGTCGACCAACGTCGGCGAAGTCTGGCCGATGTTTGCGCCGACGATCGGCGCGCTCGGTGCGTTCATCGCGGGCAGCAATACGGTGAGCAACCTGATGTTCGTGCTGTTCCAGTACGGTGTCGCCCAGAATCTCGGCGTATCGATGGCCATGATCGTCGCGCTCCAGGCCGTCGGCGCGGCGGCGGGCAACATGATCGCCATCCACAACGTCGTCGCCGCGTCTGCGACCGTCGGCCTGCTGGGCCAGGAAGGGCGCACGTTGCGACGAACCCTGATACCCACGATTTACTACCTGCTGGCGGTCGGTACGATGGGCCTGATCGCCATCCACGTCCTTCAAGTGGGCGACCCACTGACCTGATCCCGGAGCCAGCATGCCCAAACTCGCCGCCAACCTGTCGATGATGTTCAACGAGGTGCCGTTCGTCGACCGATTCCTGGCCGCTTCGGCCGCGGGATTCAAGGGTGTGGAGTATCTCCATCCTTACTCGGAGAAACCCGGCGTCATCGCGGGACTGCTCGAAGAACACGGACTGACGCAGGTGTTGTTCAACCTGCCGCCCGGCGACTGGGATGCCGGCGATCGCGGACTTGCCGGCCAGCCGGATCGAGTCGCCGAATTCCGCGACGGTGTCGAGACGGCGATCGACTACGCAATCACCACCGGCTGCCGCAGGCTTCACGCAATGACCGGACTCGCGCCCGACGGCGTAACCCGGACGCATCTCGACACGCTTGCGGACAACGTCCGATTTCTTGCGGATCGGGCTGCCGTACACGGTATCGACGTCATGATCGAGGCGATCAACTCCCGCGTGGACATCCCGGGCTACATTGTCGACTCGACTGCCCGCGCCCTGGAGGTTCTCGACGCCGTGGACCGGTCGAATGTCCGCCTGCAATACGACATCTACCACTGCCAGGTCACCGAAGGCGATCTCGCGCGCACGATCGAGTCGCTGCTGCCGAGAATCGGCCACATGCAGCTCGCGGACAATCCCGGGCGCAACGAGCCCGGCACGGGCGAAATCAACTACCCCTGGCTGCTGAACCGCATCGACGAGCTGGGTTATGACGGCTGGATCGGCTGCGAGTACCGGCCACGAAACGGCACCGTGGACGGGCTCGGGTGGGCCAGGCCCTATCTTTGACCGGAACCTCTATACACGACGGGAGAGAGCATGAAGATCGGATTCATTGGCGTCGGGATCATGGGACGCCCGATGGCGGGCCATCTGCAGAACGGCGGCCACGAGCTTTTCCTGGTTCGGCACCGGTCGGAGCTGCCGCCCGAGCTGATCGAGGCCGGCGCGCAGGAATGCGTATCGTCGAAGGCGGTCGCGGAGGCCGCCGACGTCGTCATCCTGATGGTCCCCGATACGCCGGATGTCGAGTCGGTACTGTTCGGCGAAGACGGTGTCGCCGGCGGCCTGACGGCGGGCAAGACCGTCATCGACATGAGTTCGATTTCACCCCTCGCGACGACCGACTTCGCCGGGCGTATCGCGGCGCTGGGTTGCGACTACGTCGATGCTCCGGTTTCGGGGGGCGAGGTGGGCGCCAGAAACGCGGCGCTTACGATCATGGTCGGCGCGAGACAGGACGTGTTCGATCAGCTGTTGCCGGTGTTCGAGTTGATGGGCCGGAACATCACCCGCGTCGGTGACGTCGGCGCAGGACAGACCTGCAAGGTCGCCAACCAGATCATCGTGGCGCTCAACATCGAGGCCGTCGCCGAGGGTCTGTTGTTCGCGAAGAAGGCGGGCGCCGATCCTGCGAAAGTTCGCGAAGCGCTCATGGGCGGATTCGCGTCGTCCAGGATCCTCGAAGTGCACGGCGAACGTATGATCAAGCGCACGTTCGACCCGGGCTTTCGTATCGAGCTGCACCAGAAGGACCTGAATCTGGCCCTGGCCGGCGCGCGGCAGCTCGGCATCTCGCTGCCCAACACGGCAACGGCCCAGGAGCTCTTCAACGCCTGCGCCGCGAACGGCGGCGCCGGATGGGATCATTCGGCGATGGCCCGAGCACTCGAACTCATGGCCGATACGACGATCGGAGACGAGTGATGCGGAAACTCCACGGCCTGCTGTTCGTGTTTCTCCTGCACGTTTCCCCGGCCTGCGCCGGCGAGCACGACGTTTTCTGGCCGCTCGAATGGGCGCAGCCAACGACGCCGACCGTCGGCCCGAACTACGACCCGGCCGGCATCCTCGACGACTGGGTCTACGGCGCGGTCTACTTCCGGCGCACGAATCCGCCGCCGGAGGATTGGGTTCGTGACTACGAAACCGCCGCGGCCGACGGACACAACGTGTTCCGGCACTGGTTTCTCTGGGGCGCCATCGAGAAGTCGCCCGGCAACTACGATTTCTCGGAATACGATCCGCATTTCGATCTTGCGGCCAAGCACGGCATCAAGGTCATCATCGGCGAGATGCTGACGTCCGCGCCCGAGTGGGCGTTCGCCGAATGGCCCGACGCGCGTCTCGAACATCGCGACGGAACTCGCGATCACTCGGGCATGAACGCGGCGTCAGTGTCCGGTGGATTCCCGGGTCTCAGTCTCAACCATCCGGACGTACGCGCGGCGGCCGTACGTTTCCTGACCGCCATGGCCGAGCACTATCGCGATCACCCGGCGTTCGGCGGCTACGATCTCGCCAACGAGATGAAGTTTCCGCAGACGCCGAACGCAGAACAGGCCGACTACGATTTCAGTCCGGCGACCCAGGCCAAGTTCCGCACCTGGCTGAAGGCACGTTACGGCGACCTCGGGACGCTGGCGGAGACCTGGAACCGGCTCGGCTATACGGACTGGAGCCAGGTCGAGGCGCCACGCCATTCGGGACCCTATCCCGACGTCCTCGACTGGCTGGAATTCCGTGTGCACGACTTTCACGAGCAGGTGATCTGGCGCGCCGCCGTGCTGCGCGCTGCCGATCCGGATCACCCGATCACGGCCCATGACAAGGCGTACGCGCTCGACCAGCGACCGGTGAATGCGAGCGATGCGTTCATGGGCGCGCCCAACACCGAGCTTTACGGTTTCACCTGGGCCGCCACGGGCAAGGGTTTCGATCCCTGGAAGCACATGCACGCCGTCGACCTGACGCGGGCCGCTTCGGACGGCCGCGATTTCTGGCATGCGGAAGCGACCGGCGGGCCGCGCTGGACCTCGGCGCAGCCGCGCGACAACGGCAAGGTGTCGAGCGTCGCCGACCTCAGGATGCAGAACATGCTGACGTTTGCGGGCGGCGCCAACGGATTGCTGAATCCGCGCTGGCGCCCGTTGCTGAACGGCGCATTGTGGGGCGCTTACGGTTTCTACGCGCTCGACGGGTCGCGCACCGATCGTTCGGCAATGGCCAGTCGCATCGCGAAATGGGGCCGGGCGATGCAGCATCGCGGCCTCTGGCAGGCGGACCCGGTTGCCGGCGACATCGGCATCGTCGTCGCACCCGAATCGCAGATGTACCTCTACGCGTACGGCGAAGGCGGGTTCGACGAAAACACCTACCCGGAATCCGTATTCGGCGCCTATCGTGCGTTCTTCGAAAACAACGTCCAGGCGGATTGGGTGCCCGTGGATCGGATCGATCGCTACCGTGTGTTGTACCTTCCCGCCGCGATCATGCTCGATGACGCGACCGTCGATGCGCTGATCACGTGGGTCGAGAAGGGCGGCACCCTGATCTCGGAGGGGGCGCCGGGCTATGTCGGCGCGCACGGGCGGGTCGGAGAAACACAGCCGTATCGCGGTCTCGACGCACTCTTCGGCGTGCGCGAGAAATACGTCGAATTCGGTCTGAACATTCACGAGGGAATGCGCTTCGAACTCGACGGCCGGGCCCATTGGGTCGGTTTCGCTCACCAGGAGTACGATCTCGCCGGCGGCCGCGAGCGCGGAACGTTCGGGAACGGAACCGCGGCCGTCGTGGACAACGACTACGGCGAAGGCCGGACGCGGCTGATCGGCGCTTTTCCCGGCTATGCGTTTCATCACCACCAGACCGACGGGATGCGCCAGATGTTCGCCGAGCTGGCGGACTGGGCCGGTATCGAGCGAAATGTCGTGCTCGACCGGGCGTCGGACACGGTCGTTGCGAGGCTGCATCAGGGCGATGCCGGAACGTTCGCCTGGTTCGTCAACTACGATCGCGAGCGCGAGCACGACGTGACGGCGACGCTCGCGGCGCGGTTCGGGGAGTTCGAGTCGGCCGAGGTTCTGTGGGGCGGCACCGACGCGAATCTGGCTGACGGCAACCGTCTCGCGGTGACGGTCAGGCCGCAGGATGCCGTCGTCGTGCATCTCCGCTAGCGGCGTTTCGGGTCATACCGGCACCGGTTCCAGGCCGGCAAGAAACCCGGGGTCGAATTCGATGCCGAAGCCCGGCGCATCGGGCACCGCCAGTCGCCCGTCGACGGCCTTGAAGCGCTCGCCCGTACCGGATATCTCGTAGGGGACGCGATCCGTATCGCCCTTGTATTCCTGGAAGTCGGTCGTGTTCTCGAGCGCGCACGCGAAATGTGTCATGTACAGGGCCCCCATGCCGCGCGGGGAGATGTGCGGAACGATGTCGATCCCCGCCTCGCGTGCCATGGCGGCGACGCGCATCGAGCGCAACAACCCGCCGAAGTAGATCAGGTCCGGCTGAACGATGCGGACCGCGCCATTCGCGATCATCCATTCGAAGCGCCACAGGCTCGACTCCTGCTCGCCGCCCGCCACCGGAATCGAAATGGCGTCGGCGACCTGGCGCGTTTCCTCGAGATAGTCGAATTGCACCGGTTCCTCGAAGAAGCCGTAGTCGTAGTCTTCCATCAGGCGGCCGATTCGAATCGCCGTTTCGACATCGTAGGAGCCGTTCGCGTCGGCATAGATAACCATGTCGCTGCCGAGCTGCTCACGCATCATCGGAATGAGCTTCAGGTCGCGTGCCGTCGACGCATCGGTCATGCGCATGCGGGCACCGAGCTTGAATTTCACGGCCCGGGCGCCCGACTCCGCAACCGACGCCCGGAGCTTGTCGACCACCCATTCGGCCGAGTGTTCGCGGTCGCCGTTGGCGTAGTAGACGCCGACCGAGTCACGGACCTTGCCGCCGATCAGTGCATGGGCGGGCTGTCCGCTGCGCTTGCCGATGAGATCGAGAATCGCGAGTTCGGCGCGCGCGACGGAGCTCCAGAACGGCAGGCCCTGCCATTTATAGTTGCTGCCGTGAACGAACGCGCCGTCGACGAGCGCGTCGAGGTCGCGGGCATCCTTGCCTTCGAGGTACGGCGCGATGCGCACGGGAAGAATCGGAAAGGCGGCCGGCATGCGGCCGGGATTGGCCATCGCCCATCCCGATACGCCCTCGGTGCAGGTGGCGCGTACGAAGTACTCGCCGTCGCGCCGCAACATCTCGACCTTGTCGATGACGATCGGGTCCGGCAGCAGTTCGCGCCGCAGGACCGGTTGCAAACGCGCCTCGCGCAAGCGCGCACGCAGGGCCGTATCGTCGCAGCCTGCGGCGGCCTTACCGGACCCGGCCGGCGATTCGCCGGTGCATCCCGCGGTCAGAAGGGCGGCGCCGGCCGGCACCCATTTCAGTAAGTCACGTCGTGTCGTCATTGCTGTTCGTCTCCTGCGTGCCGGGATTCGGGTACGAGCCCGGTTCGTGTTTCGAGGTCCGAAGCCTCCCACGGCTCATCGCGATCCTCGCTGTTGCGAACGAGCAGCACCTCGGAGTCGTGCACGGGGTCGGCCCCGTCCCCGAAGCGGTTCCTGACGTACGTGAGCAGCGCGGCAACGTCGTTGTTGCCCAGGAATCCGTGCCCCGGCATGACCTCGTCGTATTGCTGACCGTCGATCACGATGGGCCCCTGCATGCCGTGCAGTACCACCCGGATCAACCGGCCCTTGTCGCCCGCGACCCAGTCGCTTCCGGCGAGCGGCGGAAACTCGCCCGGGACGCCGCGGCCTTCGGTCTGGTGACACGCAGCGCAGAATTGCTGGTAGAGCTCGGCGCCGCGTCCCGCGCTCGTCTGCACGAGCAGCGAGCGGTCGCTGGCCGCTTCCGGTACAACCGGCGCAGTGACCGCGTCGTTGCCGTTGTACGTGACGCGCCAGATGCGGCCTTCGACGTTGTCGAGGATATAGAGGGCGCCGTCGGGATGGACGAACACGCTCTGCGGCCGGTAAACGGCGTTGTCTCGCTCGAACAGCGTTTCGAAACCCTTGAACTCGTCGGCGAAGACCTCCCACTCGCCGGTCGGTTCGCCGTCCTCGAACGGGACGAACGCAACGATGTAACCGTCCTGCGGCAGCGGCGCGCGGTTCCAGGAACCTTTCAGCGCGACGAAGGCGCCGCCCCGATAGCGTTCGGGAAAGGCACCGGCGTGATAGAACGCGATCGATGAGGGCGAGTAGTGCGCGGGAAACGTGACCGACGGATTCTCGAAACCGTCACAGCGTCCGACCGTCTCGCCGTCGCCGCCGTATTCGGGTGCGAGCACCTTGAGCCCTTTGAAATGATCGTAGTAGCAATAGGGCCAGCCGAAGTCGTCGCCCTTCTCGACCCGAAAGAACTCCTCCGCCGGCAACTCGGCGTTCTGCTCGGGTGTAAACAGCCCGGGCCACAACGAGTCGAGACGGTCACGCCCCATCTGACCGACATAGAGCCCCTCGTAGACCGGGTCCCAGGTCTGTGCGATCGCGTTGCGGATGCCTCCCGCGTATTTCTCCCCGGCATCGCGCGGCTGGTTCAGACGATCGCCGCGCCAGCGCCAGATTCCGGCGTGCTGCTCGAGTTCCGGGCAGGGGTCCAGGCCCGGCGACCCCGTCGTCTTCGCCTGCTCCTGGCAGGCATTCGAGGGTGCGCCGATGTTGACGTAGATCCAGCCGGCGGCATCGGCGGCGAGCGTGCGCCCGCGATGGCTCGACTGGTAGGGGAGTTCGGCGACGATTTCGGGTTCGCCGGACGGCGTGAGCCGGCCCTCCGGCAGGTGATAGCGGACCAGCCGCGTATTGTCGATCGCGTACAAGTAGTCTTCGACGTACTCGATGTGGACGCGCGGCACCTTCTGCTCGTCCGGCGTCGTGACGCGGTGAAACGGTTCGACGACGTCAATCACGTAGTCGCCGTCCGTATCGCGGAGGCCGAGAATCGTCTCGTCGTCGCGGATGCCGCTCAGGCTGACCAACAGATCGCCGTTATCGCGAATGAAGATCTCGCGCGATTCGCCCGTCCCCTCGAACACGACCTGTGCCTCGAAGCCCGGCGGCAGGCTGATGTCCGCCGGCTGCGGCGGCGCCTCGGCCTGCCGTTCTGCGCAGGCCGCAAGGAGTATCGAGAGAGGGAAAACCGTCGTTGTCAGGATTGCGTGTTTCATGGTCGCTCTGCGATTCCGGTCTCAATCGGCGCCGGCGGCTTTTGCCAGGCGGTCGAGTTCTGCGCGCAACTCCTCGACGGTGTCCTGCAGTTCAGGTTCCCTGACCAGGTTGGTCAGTTCCCAGGGGTCGGCGCGCAGGTCGTACAGCTCCTCCATGTCCTCGTGCTCGTAGTAGCGCACGTACTTCCAGCGCTCGGTGCGAACGCCGTGCCAGAGGTAGTGGTCGCGCCGCGGTTCGAGGTAGTCGAGGTAGATGATGTCGCGCCCGGCCGCGTCCGGGTCTTCGAGCAACGGCACAAAGGACTTTCCCTGGTTGCCCGGCAATTGCCGGGCGCCGGCCAGTTCGATCAACGTCGGCGCTATGTCGGTGTTCAGGACCAACTGGCTGCGGTTCTGTCCTCCTTCGATGCCGGCGGGCCACGACAGGTACAGCGGCACGCGGATGGATTGTTCATAGGGCATGCGCTTGCCGCGTCGCCGGTGCTCCCCCCAGGAATAGCCGTTGTCGCTCGTGAGCACGATCACCGTGTTGTCGAGCTCGCCTTTGCTCTTCAGCGCCTCGACGATACGCGCCATTCCCTCGTCGACCGAGTTCATCATGCGCAACTGGTTCATCGCTTGCGGGCTGAAATCGTCCGCCGTCATGTTCGAGGTCAGCTCGGGATTGATGTTGGGCGTCAGCATCGGCTTGCCGGCAAGATCGTCGTAGTAGGCGGGATTGCGGGCGATTTCCCGGTCCGCATACAGGTCGTCGTGACGGTCGGCCGGTATGTAGGGGCCGTGTACCGACTTGTGCCCGAGGTAGACCAGGAAAGGCCGGTCGTCCGTCTGCTCGATGAACTCGACGACGTAGCGGCTGAGCAGGTCGGTCATGTAGCCTTCTACCCGGCGTTCCTCGCCGTTGAAATTCAGGATCGGGTCGTCGTGCTCGCCCTGGCCCGGCATCGCAATCCAGTGGTCCCAGCCGGGCCTGGGGGTTGCGTCCTTGCCCATGTGCCACTTGCCGAAAAAGGCGGTGCGGTAGCCGGCGGCGCGAATCGGGATGGCGAAAGTCTGCAGGGTGTGAGACTCGGCGCTGTTGTCCTTGTTGTTGACGATGCCGTTGGTCAGCGCGTACTGGCCGGTCAGGATGGTGGCGCGGCTCGGCGAGCAGATCGGGTTGGATACGAAGAAGCGCTCGAAACGAATGCCGTCTCTGGCGATGTTGTCGATGGCCGGTGTCTGCACGTAGGGGTGACCCTCCGCACCGAGCGCGTCGTAGCGCAGGTCGTCGATCAGTACGAAGACGATGTTGGGTTGCTGCGACGCAGACGCCGGCATGGCCAGTAACAGGGCCGTCAACACGACCAGCAGCAATGAAACGGGTTTGTCAGGCATGTCTTTTTCTCCGTCGTCGTCAGCCAGTCGCAGGTGCCGGACCGTCATGGCGGGGAGTATGGCATCGCGCGGTGCGGTTTGTCAGGAATATTCCAAAAATCGCTTTCGATTGAATTTCTGAAACAGTTGCGACAGTATCGACCTTCCAAACAGGGGGAACTACATGCTGTCGGTCCTGTTGCTGGCCGCTTCCATCATGCTGATCGTGCTGCTGACGACGCGTCTGAAGCTGCACCCGGTCGCCGCGCTGCTTCTGGCCTCGTTTTTCTTCGGGACGCTCGACGGAATGCCGCTGACGCAGATCGTCTCGGCCGTCAACGACGGTTTCGGTCAAACGCTCGGTTCGATCGGCATCGTCATCGTGGCGGGCACCATCATCGGTACCTTTCTGCATCACTCCGGCGGCGCGGGCCGGCTTGCGTCGCGTTTCGTGCGTCTCGCCGGCCCGCGGCGCGTGCCGGTCGCGATGGGAGGGGTCGGCTACGTTGTCTCGATGCCCGTTTTCTGCGACTCGGGATTCGTGCTGCTGTCGCCGATCAACAAAGCGCTCGCCAGGCGCGCGGGTGTCTCCCTGGCGACATGCACGGTTGCTCTGAGCCTGGGCCTGTACGCCACGCACACGATGGTGCCGCCGACGCCGGGCCCGGTTGCCGCCGCGGGAATCGTCGGCGCGGACCTCGGGATCGTCATCGCGTTCGGCGCCGTCGTCAGTATCGTTGCCCTTGCCGCGGGACTGTTTTTTGCGTACCGCTATGCGAGCCGTATCCAGCTCGAGCACGAGACGACCGGCGCGCCGGACGAGGGCGACGATCCGGAGGAAGCCGACGGTCCGTCGGCACTGCATGCCACGATTCCGATCGTCCTGCCGATGCTGCTCATTCTGGGCAGGACCGTCGCCGAGCTGCCTGCCGCGCCTTTCGGACAGGGAACGCTGGCCGAAACGTTGCGATTCTTCGGTGAGCCGACCGTGGCCCTGTGCATCGGCGTCGCCGTCGCCCTGACCCTGCCGCGAAAGCTGAGCCGCCGGATGCTGTCGACGAGCGGCTGGTTCGGGGAAGCGGTCAAATCGGCCGCGGTCATCCTCGTCATTACGGGGACGGGTGGCGCGTTCGGTCGTGTCCTCCAGGAATCGGGCATCGCTTCGGACATCGGTGTCGATGCCGTGCCCAACGCGGCCGGCGTTCTCGTGCCGTTTCTCGTTGCCGCGGCGATCAAGACGGCGCAGGGGTCGTCGACCGTGGCCATGATTACGACGGCGGGCATGATCCTGCCGCTTCTCGAGCCGCTCGGGCTGGATGGCGAGATCGCAAAGGCGCTCGTCGTCGTCGCGATCGGGGCAGGGTCGATGGTCGTCTCGCACGCCAACGATTCCTATTTCTGGGTCGTCACCCAGTTTTCGGGCATGAGTGTCAACCAGGGATACCGCCTGCAGACGCTGGGCTCGCTGATCCAGGGTGTGACGGCTGCGATCGTCGTCTGGTTGTTGAGCGTGATTCTTCTCTAGAGTGCAAGCCATGATTCCGAGAATTCTTGTTGTCTTCGTGTCCGTATCGATGTGGGTGCCGGCGGCTGCCGAGTGGCCCTGGGCGGACGACGGATCCGGTCCAAACGAGATCAGCATACTGTTGATGGGCGATACCAATCTGCAGGGACGCGAGGATCCGACGGAGGCGTACCGGCACGTCAGGGGCACGCTGCTTGCGGCCGATATCCGCTTCGCCAATCTCGAGTGCGCACTGGCCGGCAGCTCCGAGGATCCGCTCATCGACGACATTCCGCACAAGACGTGGATTCACTCCGAACCGGATCAGGTCAGCGCCCTGACGTCGGTCGGAATGAGTGCGGTCGGCATAGCCAACAACGTCAATTACCCGTGGCAGGCGGTTTTGAAGAGCATGGCCGTGCTGGACGCCGCCGGCGTGCCGCACGCGGGCGGCGGCCGCAATATCGACGAGGCGCACGAACCGGTGATCATCGAAAGCAAGGGCGTGCGGGTCGGCTTCCAGCAATACGCCGCAACCGTGTTTCCGTTCAACCATGCAGCGACCGAAGACCGGCCCGGCATTGCC
>JANQGP010000248.1 GCA_028277265.1 Woeseiaceae bacterium
CGGCGAATCAGCTGCGCGACGGCCGTGCCGCCGATCGTCGTGGACAGGCGCAGCTGGTTTCCGCCCGTCATGAAGACGCCGTCGCATTTCTCGATGTAGCCGAGGTCTTCGTCCGACTCGCAGTCCTCCCGCGTCTCGAAGTGCAGGACCCGCGCGTGTTTGACGCCGATCTTGCGAAACAGTTTCTCGTAATTGCGCCCCGTGTCTTCGAGTTCGGAGGCCGTCGGGATGATGCCGATCCGCGCATCCTTGCCGCCGCAGACGTCGATGAAGCGGTCCAGGATTTCGGGGTTCTTGAATTTTTCTTCGGCGCCGCCGATCGGGACGATGAAACCGCGATCGGTGCCGTCGACTTTGTTGGCAGGACTCATTGAGAGACTCGTGGCGTAAAAAAGGCCGGTATTTTACACGGATCTTGCTGCAAAATACGCGGGTGAAAGACGCCAACCTACCGCTGGGCCGGGAGACCGACTATCCGCACAAGTACGCACCGGACGCATTGTGTCCGATTCCGCGCGCGGGCGATCGCAGCCGATTCGCAGGCGTCGATATCTGGAATGCCTGGGACCTCACATGGCTTGCTCCGGGCGGCCTGCCCCGTGTCGCGACAGCGGAGATACGGGTACCCGCGGCGTCGCCGGCCATCGTCGAGTCGAAGTCGCTGAAACTCTATCTGGGATCGTTCGCGATGAGCGAGTTCGCGTCGGTCGACGACGTTGCCGGCCGCATCGCCGGGGACCTGTCGGCCTGCGCCGGTACCAGCGTCGACGTGCACCTGTACCCAGTCGCCGACAGGGAGGCGCTCAGCGTTGCACGTCTCGCCGGAGACTGCATCGACAACCTCGGGATCACCTGTACCGATACGGAGGTCAACCCGGCACTGCTGCGCGCCGACGACGCCGTCATCGTGACCGAAGACCTGCACTCGCACCTGCTGCGCAGTCTCTGTCCGGTCACGAGCCAGCCCGATATCGGCAGCGTCCAGATCAGTTACCGGGGTCCGCGAATCGATCGCTCGGGCCTGCTGCGCTACATCGTCTCCTTCCGCGAGCACAACGACTTTCACGAAGCCTGCGTCGAACGCATGTACGCGGACGTTCTCGAACGCTGCAAACCCCGGAAGCTCACCGTGCACGCGCGCTACCAGCGGCGCGGCGGCATCGACATCAACCCGGTGCGCACCAACACCGGCGAGACGGCGCGCAATCTCAGGATCTGGCGACAGTAATCAGGCGCCGTCGATGTCCTCTTCGCTGAGTTCGTGGCCCCAGTCCTGCTTGGCGCTGAGGTAGCGGCGGTTGCTGTCCGTCACGCCGGTGACGTGCTTGACGCGCGATATCCCCTCGACCCCGTAGTCGCCGAGGTCATTCACCTTCTTGGGGTTGTTGGTCAGCAGCCGGAAAGGCTTGCCGCCGAGGAAATACTTGAGCAATGACGCGGCGTCGCCGAAGTCGCGCGAGTCGTCAGGCAGTCCGAGCGAACGATTGGCCTGGTACGTGTTCTCACCCGCGTCCTGCAGGAGATAAGTCGCCGCCTTGGCCCAGAGACCGATGCCCCGGCCCTCATGGCCCGCCATGTAGACCAGCATTCCGCCGCCCTCCGCCGTGATGCGCCCGAGCGCCGTCTGCATTTGCGGACCGCATTCACAGCGCTCCGAACCGAAGACGTCGCCCGTCAGGCAACTCGAATGCACGCGCACGAGCGGGTTCTTCCAGGTGTCCGGGTCGCCGACCAGCATGACGCTGTTGACCGCCATGTAGGAGGCGAGCGTCGCAAACGAACGCTGGCCGTTTTGCGCACGCAGGTCGTCGGCGAGTTCCTCGATCTTGCCGAGTTCGGTATTGCGCACACAGGCGTACCAGAGCACCTCGTAGTGCGCACTGCACAGCGTGAGCGGCAACGGAATCGGGCCGAGGACGCTGATCGTGTGCCCGCCGGGGGACGACAGCGTGCCCGGCTCGAGGCGGCGACCATCGCGGTCGATCTGGAACAACGTCCCCTGCTCCGCGAGTCGCTCACGAACCGTCGGGTCGATATAGGTGAACATGCCGCGGATTATGCCGATTTGCGTGAAATTTGCGACGCCGGACACTTGCTGACTGACGGGTCAGCAATTATAATTAATGACTCATGGGTCAGTAAAGAGACGCGACATGGCCAGCCAGCCCAAGTACCAGCGCCGCAAGGAAGACCGGCCGCGCG
>JANQGP010000442.1 GCA_028277265.1 Woeseiaceae bacterium
GCCAAGAACGATCTGCGCTCATTCCTGTGGTTACTTGCCCTGCTGCTGGTCCTGCAGGCGATGCCCGAGCCCGCCGCCGCAAACGAGATCGCGCCCGACAAGGCGCTAGCGGGGAGCCTGCTCTGGAAGATGCGAGACGGATACACGACCGCAACCACGATCAACACCGACGCCGACCTCGAGATCAGCGGCCTCGTTGCGCGCGTGTCGGTGCGCCAGGAGTTCCGCAACGAAGGCGATGAGTGGGTCGAGGGTGTGTACGTCTTTCCGTTGCCCGACGAGGCCGCCGTCGATCGCATGCGGCTGTATATCGGCGATCGCTTCATCGAGGGGGAGATCCGTGAAAAGGAACAGGCCAGAAAGGAATACGAACAGGCCAGGCAGGCCGGCAAAAAGACCAGCCTCGTCGAGCAACAGCGTGCCAACCTGTTTACGACACAGGTGGCAAACGTCGCGCCGGGAGAGCTGGTGGTTGTCGAGATCGAGTACCTGGAAGACCTTCGCTACGAAGATGGCCGTTTCAGCATCCGGTTCCCGATGACGCTGACGCCGCGGTACGTTACGGACCGGGTCGCCGACGCGTCGACGATCACGCCACCACAGGTCACGGCATCGAAGAACCACCGGATCTCGTTGCGCGCCGAAGTGAATGCCGGCATGCCGCTCGAAATCATTGCGAGTCGCTACCACCCGGTGAGCGTCACCGAGAAACACGGCCGCTACGTCGTCGATCTGCGTAACAGCCAGACACTGATGGACCATGACTTCGAACTCGTCTGGCAACCGGTCAAGTCAGCCAGGCCACGGGCAATGGCATTCACCGAGACGATCGGCGGGCAGCCGTATCACCTGTTCATGGTGATGCCCCCCGACCGGGAGCTTGCGCCGCAGGCACGGATCGCGCGCGAGACGATCTTCATTATCGACAGCTCTGGCTCCATGCATGGCGTGTCGATGTCGCAGGCCAAGCGCGCGGTCAAGCTGGCGCTCGAGGGCCTGCAGCCCGAAGACCGCTTCAACGTCATCGATTTCGATTCCTACACGACGGCACTGTTCCCCGATAGTGCGCCGGCCGACGCCGACAACGTCTCGACCGCCGTCGACTTCGTCCGAGCGCTGCAGGCCGATGGCGGCACGGAGATGCGGCCCGCGCTGAAGATGGCACTCGCAGCCCCGCCGCGCGAGACGCACTTGCGCCAGATCGTGTTCATCACCGACGGCAGCGTCGGCTACGAAGACGAAATGTTTACGATGATCGAGGATCAGCTCGGTAATGCGCGGCTCTTCACGGTCGGGATCGGCTCGGCACCGAACAGCCTGTTCATGCGCAAGGCGGCCGAAGCCGGTCGCGGCTCCTACACGCTCATCAGCGCGCTGCACGAAGTGCGCGAGAAAATGGATTCGCTGTTTCGCAAGCTCGAAAGCCCGCAGGTTACGGACATCGAGGTCGACTGGCCGGGCGGCGTCATCGTCGACGCCTACCCGTCGACGATTCCCGATCTCTACCTGGGCGAGCCCGTAACGGTCAGGACACGGGCGTCGAACGGTCTTCGTCCCGGAGACGCGGTGCAGTTCAGCGGCAATTCGGTAGCCGGCGCGTGGTCGGCATCGCTGCCGCTCGATGCAACCGTGCAGAGCGCCGGGGTCGCCGCGCTTTGGGCGCGCGCACGCATTGGAGAGCTCATGGACGAGGAGCGCCGCGGCGGCAACGCGGATGAAACCCGCGCGGCGATCATCGAGACCGCGCTCGCACATCACCTCGTCAGCAAGTACACGAGCCTGATCGCCGTCGACAAGACGCCTGTCCGGCCCGCGACAGATCCGTTGTCGAGCGAACAGGTGGCGAACCTGATGCCGTACGGACAAAGCGTGAACGCGATCTTCGGATTCCCGGCGACCGCGACCGGTGCGCCGGCGCTTCGCATCATGGGCGCCGCATGG
>JANQGP010000006.1 GCA_028277265.1 Woeseiaceae bacterium
AACGATCAATGGCAGTTCCAGATGAACGGTGCCGGCGATCGTCTCGACGAAGGCAACTGGAACAGGGTCACGTTGCCGCATACCTGGAATGCCGGCGACAGCCGCGACAAATCGACGCCGTACCGGCGCGGAGTGGGCCATTACCGGCGTCAGCTCGAGGTCGACGAGTCGATGGCCGGCAGGACCCTGTACCTGTACTTCGAGGGTGCGAACCAGGTTGCCGAGGTCTACGTAAACGGTCAGCGCGCTGCAAAGCACGTCGGGGGATACTCGGCGTTCGCCGTGGACATCACCGCGCTGGTCACTGCCGGCGCCGACAACGTTGTCGAGGTGCGGGCGGACAATCGGCACGACAACACGATTCCTCCCCTCAATGCCGATTTCACGTTTTACGGAGGCATCTATCGGGACGTCTGGCTGCTCGCCCTGGCGGACGTCCACTTCGCGATCGACGCGTTCGCCGCCACCCGTTTCGAGGTTCGCACGGATTCAGTCTCGGAAGGCGGTGCGGACGTTTCGGTTTCGGGCGTGCTCGAAAACCGTTCCCGAGGGCGACGGCAGGTGACGGTCGAGTTGTCGCTCATCGACCCGAAAGGACAGGTCGCTGGTCGGCAGTCGACAGAATTGCTGCTCGAAGCCGGCGTCGGGGCGAGCGAGCGTCTGGCGGAATTCAGCATCGACGCACCGGCGTTGTGGTCTCCCGAATCGCCGAACCTCTACCGGGTCGTGGCGGTCGTCACGGACGCCGATGGTGTTCTGGACCGGTTGGACTATCCCCTTGGGCTGCGCTGGTTCGACGTTGACGCACGAAACGGGTTTTCGCTGAACGGCAAGCCTTACCGGCTGGTCGGAACCAACCGCCACCAGGATCACGCAGGGCACGGCAATGCCGTGCCCGATGCCTTGCATCGCAGTGATCTGCAGCGCATCAAGGATGACGGTTTCAATTTCCTGAGGTTGGCGCACTACCCACAGGATCCGGCCGTGCTGCATGCGGCAGACGAACTCGGGCTCATCATCTGGGAAGAAACCCCCGTGGTGAACCTGATCGACATGTCGCCGGACTTCGCGGCCAATGCCGAACGAATGGTCCGCGAAATGATTCGGCAGCATCGGCATCATCCGTCGATCGTGTTCTGGGGCTACATGAACGAGATGACGCTGCGCAAGCCGAACCCCGTTCCCGACGGGTACTACGACGCGGTCGTCGCTCTGGCGGAACGACTCGAGACGGTCGTCAAGGAAGAGGACGCGACTCGCCCTACCGTCATGGCGTTGTCGCGTGACGAGGTTTTCGATGCCGTTCCGCTGGAGAGCATTGCCGATATCCTGGCGTTCAACCTCTATTTCGGCTGGTACTACGGCGACTTCGACGACTTCGGCAGGTTTCTCGACGACTACCGCGACGAGCACCCGGACCGGCCCCTGATGGTCAGTGAGTACGGGGCGGGCAGCGACGAGCGCGTACATGCACGTGCTCCGGTCGCTTTCGACTTCAGCATCGAGTATCAGCAACGCTTTCACGAATCGAGCCTTGACCAGATTCTCGATCGGCCGTGGCTGATCGGCAGCGCCGTGTGGAATCAATTCGACTTCGGCAGCAGCCACCGTCAGGACACGAAGTTCGGGATCAACCAGAAAGGTCTCTGGTACTTTGACCGCAAGCCGAAGGACATAGCGCATTACTACCGCGCGCGACTGAAGACTGAGCCCGTAATACACATTGCCGCGCGCGACTGGCCCGCTCGCGCGGGCAGTCGTAGCCGTGACGCGACTATGCCTGTAAAGGTCTACAGTAATGCCGACGAGGTGGAGCTGTTCGCCAATGGCAGCTCGCAGGGACATGCCGCGGTCGTGGACGGCATCGCAACCTGGAACGTGCCCCTGGATCACGGAAAGAACACGCTCGTTGCACGATCGGGGTCTTCCGAAGATTCGACGGTCATCGATTTCGACGATCGGCGGGCCCTCTTCACAAGTGGCTTCGGCAACAGGGTGCTTGCGATCAATGCTGGTGCTGCCGAGCAGGTTGTCGACTACGATGGTCAGGTCTGGGAAGCCGATCGGGAATACGACGGTGCGACCTGGGGATACGTGGGCGGAGAGGCCGGTCGAGGTCACCACCGCATCTTCGGTACGGCCGACGATCCGCTTTACCAGACGCAGCGAGGCGGTAGCTTTGTCTATCGATTCAAAGTCCCCGACGGCGTTTACTGTGTCACACTCGAGGGCGTCCGGCCGGATTCGTACGATGCGTGGTCCGACGAGCAGGACGTCGCCGCAGTTGATGGCGACGGATTCGAAATCGGCATTGGCGACGACCAGGCCATCGAATCGATAAGCGCACTGGCAGTGCGTGCAGGGCGTTGCCGGGACGATGCGCGCGCGGGGCCGTCGGGTGACGGCGGGCGGCCGAACATCGTGTTCATCCTCGCCGACGACATCGGCTACGGCGACGTGGGAGCCTACGGCGGCAGCCTCGAGACTCCAAACATCGACGCGCTGGCGCGGGCAGGCATGCGCTTCACGGACGCACATTCACCGGCAGCGCTCTGCGCGCCATCGCGATTCAGCCTGCTGACGGGCAGCTATCCGTATCGGAACGGTCGTCCGGGCGGTAGCTGGGACATCAACTTCAGTTCCGGCTTCAACGCCGGCGCCGATCACCTTGCCGCCGGTAAGCACATCACGGTCGGTGAAATCCTGCAATCGGCGGGCTATCGAACCGGCTTCATCGGCAAACTGCATCTCGGTGGCGATGTTTTCGATCTCGATGGCCAGCGCATTGGCGACAAAGACCGGCTGAACGAGATGGATTTCAGCCGCGGCATTTCAGATAGCGTCAATGAACACGGCTTCGACTATTCTTTTGCGCTCGCGAGCGGGATACAGCATGAACCGTACGCCTATTTCGAGAACGGCCGCTATGCGCCCGTCGACAAGACCGACGCACCCGACAACTCGTCTACCGTGCTGCGCATGAACGGCCGTTATCGCATCGGTGACAACGGCATCTCGGAAATCGTGGAGGCCCGCAATGTCCCGGCGCGAACCGACCGCCGCTATGACTCGAGCCAGGCGGGCCCAACCCTAACTCGTAAAGCCTTGGAGTTCGTCGACCGTCATCTCGAGAGCAATCACCGCAACGGCACCAACCAGCCCTTCGCTCTGTATTTCTCGTCGCAGGCCATTCACGTTCCGCACACGCCGCCTGTTGACTTCGATGGCGACCCGACGACTTTGGACGAGCCGGTCTCCGGAGTCACGGGAGGCGCGACGAGCGATATGATCATCGAACTCGATCGCCAGGTCGGGGCTCTCGTGGATCGACTCGCGGAGGTCGGGATCCTCGATAACACACTGATCTTCTTCACAAGTGACAATGGCGCCTTGTCGCCTGTATTTGCCGATTACGGTGAGCGTAGCCATGACAGCAACGGGCCCTGGCGTGATTACAAGGCGTCGGTTTACGAAGGAGGTCATCGTGTGCCGTTCATCGTACGCTGGGGCGATGGCAGCGTCGGTGGGTCGAGAATTGCCCCCGGCTCAATATCGGATGTCACGATTATGAATCACGACTGGGTGGCAACGGCTTACGATCTCGTCGGGGAGGCGATGGCGCCGGACCAGGCGATGGACAGCGCATCTTTGCTGCCGCTACTGGTCGGTGAGTCAAACGCTCCCGTGCACGAGTTCGTGCTCTATCAGGCCGGCTATTCACGGCTCGGCGCGATACGGGAAGGTCCGTGGATTCTCGTCGTCGATGAGAATCGGGACGCAAGCGAGCTCTACAACCTGGATATGGATCCTGGCCAGACAAGCGATCTGGCCGACGATCCGGACCATCGGGCGCGCGCTGCGAGACTGCTGCGGAAGTACCTGCTGCACAATGATCGCGACGACAACACATTCACCGAGCCGCGAACAACGAGTGTCCTGCAAACGCCTATGACGCCAGGGCGATAACGGCGGGGCCGACGGCGATTGTCAGCGGTAGCAAGACCACACAGGATTCAGGGTTCGATACGAACCGCGAATCCACCGCCTGCAGCTATGCGCAGTGTCAGTGAATCGTCGCTTTGCACAGAAATCTCCTCGATGACATAGTCGTAGGGACTCGAACGCCAATGAGCATCGTCACCATCGCGGTAGACTGTCGCCGTGTAGGGCCGGTCTTCATCGAGGAAATCGAGAGCCATCGTCACCGAACGCGGTTCATCCCCGGCAATCCCGCCCAGATACCAGTCTTCGCCGTTGCGTTCCCTGCGAGCGAACACGACGTGATCACCGACTTCGCCTGCAAGAGCGATGCTCTCGGCCCAGTCCGTGGGCACGTCACGGATAAACTGAAATGCGTCGGAATACTCGCCGTAGTTTTCCGGCAGGTCAGCGGCCATCTGGATCGGGCTGTAAAGTACGACGTACAGTGCGAGCTGGTGCATCAGCGTGGTCTGCACACGCGAGTTTTCATCGCGGCTTTGATGTGTCAGGTCAAAGATGCCCGGTGTGAAGTCCATCGGACCGCTCAGCATCCGGGTGAATGCGAGCATTGCGTTGTGCTCAACGGGGTTCGGATCCGACCAGCCCGCGTTGTACTCCTGTCCGCGTGCGCCTTCGCGCGTGATCCAGTTCGGATAGGTACGGCGCAGTCCCGTGTCCTTTACGGGCTCGTGCGTATTGATGCTGATCTTGCGCTTTGCCGCTTCCCGCAGCACGTGTGTGAAATGATCCACGGCATATTGCCCGTCGTGCCATTCGTAGCGCAGTACATCGTCGTCGCCAACGCGTTGTAGCTGCCCGCCATCGGCAACATACCCGGTCTTGACTTGCCGTATCCCGACCGACTCGTAGAGGTCAAACGCGGCGCTCAGCTGCGACTCGTAGTTGCTGATGTGCCCTGACGTTTCATGATGCCCGACGAGCCGAACGCCTTTTTTCTTCGCGTAATCAGCCAGCGCTTCGAGGTCGAACTCGGGGTACGACTCGGTAAAGCTGAACACGGCGCCGTTGAAGAACCACTGACCGTCCCAGCCCGTGTTCCAGCCCTCGACGAGAACGCCGTCGAATCCGTTTTCAGCGGCGAAATCGATGTAGCGCTTCGTTTCTTCGGATGTTGCGCCGTGATCGGGTCCCGAGCCCCAGGTGCTCTGGCCAAGATGCATCGTCCACCAGATGCCGACGTATTTGCCGGGTTCGATCCACGAGACGTCACCCAGGACATTGGGCTCGTTCAGGTTCAGGATCAGGTTCGAATTGAGCAGGCCGACAGCGTTGGGGGCAATCTGAATCGTGCGCCACGGCGTCTCGAACGGCGTCTGTGTCTCGACCAGGATGCCATCCGAGCGAGGGGCGAGCAGGGTCTTGAACGTGCCGGGCCGTCGCTGGTCGAGCGTGTAGCCCGAATAGCCAACGAGCGCTGCTTCGTGCAGTGCGATATGAACGCCCCTTTCAAGCCGCACCGTCATCGGCGTGTGCGCGAGTGGCACGTCCTCGACAGGCGATGTTCTATAGGGGTACTCGTAGCGGTTCCAGCCTCGACCCGGTATCCAGAACGCCGTCCCGTCGCGTGCGAGTTTGAATTCGGTCAGTTCGTCGGTAATCCTGACCAGGTCGTAGCCTGCCTGATCGGGCACCTCGTAGCGAAAGCCGATGCCGTCGTCGTATGCACGAAACCGGATCGTGAGGCGCCGGGAATCGGGCTCCGCGCTCTCCAGGTCGATCGAAAGCTCGTTGTAACGGTCCCGAACGAACCTGCGCTCACCCCAGGGTTGCTCCCACGTAGTGTCCGAGCTCTGTCGGTGTGAATCGACGATCCGGAATCCCGATTCCATGGCCGGCTGATCGGCGAATCGAAATCCAAGCCTCGAGCCGGCGACAACGACCTCGTCCCGGAACCGAACCTCGTAGAGCGGTACGCCACCGCCATCG
>JANQGP010000075.1 GCA_028277265.1 Woeseiaceae bacterium
GAGTCCGTGTGCAGCACGACCTTGCTCGGGCGCTTGAGCACGTTCAGAGCCTCGATCGCGGCCGTCAGCTCCATACGGTTGTTGGTCGTCTCCGGATCGCCGCCGTGCATCGTCTTGCGGTGATGTCCCGCAATCAGCAGGGCGCCCCAGCCACCCGGGCCCGGATTTCCCCGGCATGCCCCGTCGGTGTAGATCTCGATCGTTCTTGTCAATGCTTTTCGAAACGGATTCTGGATACGCGTGTAGATGGCTCGGCCAGCCCGCCGACGACCTTCGGATTGCGCCGCCAGAGCGGCCTAACCGGCGTCAGCGTACTGACCCGCTTTTGCGCCGTGAGCATATAGCAAGCCGCCAACTCGGGCCACAGCATCTGGCCGCGCACCTCCCACTTCTGCGATGTGCTGACCGACTTGCGCGGGATCGGCCAGCGGAAGAAATACCGGCGGCTGCCCTGGATGCGCATGTCGAGCAGCTTCAGCCAGTCCCGCAGTCGCCGTTCGGAGATCAGGTGATCGGCGCCCGGCGGCATTCCTGCGCCCGGCACGAGCCGCCTGAGACCCCAGAGGCCCCCAGGCTTGAAGCCGAGCAGGATGATGTGGCCGTTCGGCCTCAGCACGCGATCCACCTCGCGCAGCACCTCGTGCGGGCGGTCGCTGAAATCCAGGGTGTGCGGCAGCAGCACCGCATCGATCGAATGGGACTCGACGGGCAGCCTGTGGTACCGACCGACCGCAGACGGCCCGCCGTCCAGCGACTCGCCGATCACGGCACAACGCTGGGTCCTCGTGAAACGCGTGAACTCGCGGGCCTCGCCCCAGACACCGAGCTGCAGGCAATGCTCGCCGAAGATGCCGTCGAGCGCCTCCTCGACGACGCGCACCTCGAGCTGCAGCAGCGCCGCGCCGAGTGGACTTTGCAGCCATTGATCCGGATTGTGTGAACTCACCCCTTGCACAAGCTCTCCGCCTCAGTAGGATGTCCCGATGTCTTACGGTTTCCCGAGTCCGATTCGCCGATTATTGCAAAGATTCCAGTCCATTGGCGTCGTTTGCGTCACTATTTTGCCGTTGGCTGCTCCGGCGACGGCCGCTGACCCCGCCCTGACCCTGGTTTCGCCTGTCGCCGGCTTCGAGCTGCCGTCCACGCCGGCCGGCCCCGACAACGTTATCGAGCGCCTGCGGCACGGCTTCGAACTCACGTACGACGACAACCACCGCACTGCCGCCGAGCTGCGCTGGTATGCGCGACATCCCGAGTACCTGAACCGGGTGTTTACCCGCGCGCAGCGCTACCTGCCCTACATCGTCGCCGAACTCGAGCGCCGCGACATGCCGCTCGAACTCGCCCTGCTGCCGATCGTCGAAAGCGCCTACGACCCGTTTGCCTACTCGCACGGCCGCGCGGCCGGCCTGTGGCAGATGATCCCCGGTACGGCCAGGCGCTTCGGCATCAAACAGAACTGGTGGTACGACGGCCGCCGCGACATCGTCGACTCGACGCGCGCCGCGCTCGATTACCTCGAATACCTGCACGAACTCAACGATGGCGACTGGCTCAATGCGATCGCCTCCTACAACTCGGGCGAAGGCAATGTCCTGCGCGCCGCGCGAAAAAACCGCAAGGCGGGCAAACCGATCGACTTCTGGCACCTGAAGCTGCCGAAAGAAACGAGCATGTACGTGCCGAAACTTCTCGCCCTCGTCGAGATCGTTGCCGATCCGGCCAGTCACAACCTGACGCTGCCGGTCGTTCTCGATGAAGCGCAGTTCGTCGTGACCGACATCGGCAGCCAGCTCGACCTTGCGCTCGCTGCCGAGCTTGCGGGCGTCGACGTCGACACGATCTACCGCTACAACCCGGGCTATAACCGCTGGTCGACCGACCCGGCCGGCCCGCATCGCCTCGTCATGCCCATCGACGTCGCCGAGACGTTCGCGACCGCGCTGAACGCGGTTCCGGAACGCGAGCGCGTCCGCTGGAAGCGCCACAAGGTGAGAAGCGGGGAAGCGATCTCGCAGATCGCCGAGAACTACAATACGACCGTGTCGGCTTTGCGCGCTGCCAACAACCTGCGCGGCAATACGATTCGCGCGGGCAGCCATCTGATGATTCCGGTTGCGACGAAACCATTGGCAGCGTACAGCCAGAGCGCCGATGCAAGACTCGCGAAGAAACAGAATCGCAAACGCCCGGGCAACAGGGTCGAGCACGTGGTAGCCAGCGGCGAGAGCTTCTGGACGATTGCGCAACGCTACAAGATCACGCACCGGCAACTTGCTGCCTGGAACGGCATGGCGCCCGGCGACACGCTGTCGGTCGGCAAGAAGCTCGTCGTGTGGACACACGCGGATGCCGGATTGCCGGCCACGTCGCCGCTGAGTACCGGCAAGACCAAGCGCAAACTGCGTTACACGGTTCGTAACGGCGACTCGTTGTATCTCATTGCACGCAGGTTCCGCGTTGGCATCGACCAGATCGCGCGCTGGAACGGAATCGACAAGAACAAGATCCTGCGACCGGGGCAGAAGCTGACGCTACACGTGGACGTTACCGCTCAGTCCAGCTGACACAATCAAGGGACGGTTTACCTATTTCCGGATCAGGGAAATAGGTAAACCGTCCCCTGATTTCAGACCGGCCCTTGATTTGCGGGTAGAATACCGGCGTTTCGGCTTAGGTTATTGGGGGAGATTCACATGGGCTTCATGGCCGGCAAGAAGGCGCTGATCGTCGGCGTCGCGAGCGACCGTTCCATTGCGACCGGCATTGCCGAAGCCTTCGTACGTGAAGGCGCGGACGTGGCGTTCACCTACCAGAACGACAAGCTGCGCGGTCGCGTCGAGAAGCTCGCCGAGCGGCTCGGGCAAGATACCGGGCTGCTGTTCCCGTGTGACGTCACGAGCGATGACGAAATCGCCGGCGTGTTTGCCGAACTCGGCGAACGCTGGGATGGCCTCGACGTTCTTGTCCATTCGGTCGGTTTCGCGCCGCGTGAGCAGCTTGCCGGCGGCTTCACCGAGTCCGTTACGCGCGAGGGTTATGCGATCTCGCACGACATTTCCGCCTATAGCCTGGCCGGCCTCGCCAAGGCCGCCCGGCCCATGATGACCGGTCGAAACGCGGCGATTCTCGCGCTGACCTACGACGCCGCAGTCAAGGTCGTGCCCAATTACAACGTCATGGGGCTCGCGAAAGCCAGCCTCGAGGCCTGTGTGCGCTTCCTGGCAGCGGATCTGGGTCCGGAAGGGATACGGGTCAACGCGATCTCAGCGGGCGCTGTGAAGACGCTCGCAGCCGCTGGGATCGGCGGTTTTCGAAAGATGCAGAACTATGCCGTCAAGGCCGCGCCGCTGCGCCGTACGGTGACGATCGAGGAAATCGGCAATACGGCCGCGTTCCTCTGCTCGGACCTGGCCTCCGGCATCACGGGCGAGACGACCTTCGTCGACGCCGGTGTCAACATCATGGGAATGGTCTTCGACGAGGACAACTAACAGCAAATAGGGTACCGGACACCCTATTTGTGTCCGGTACTCTAAAGACCGGGGTACGGGGAATTTTCATGACGATGACCACCAAGATTCTGATCTGGATGATCGCAGGCCTGATTCTGGGGAGCCTGATCAACGCGTTCGCAGCCGATGTCGCGTTTATCCAGGACTATTTCGTCAACGGCCTGTTCCACGTGGTGGGCACGATGTTCATCACCGGGCTAAAAATGCTGGTCGTACCCCTGGTGACGTTCTCGCTCATTTGCGGCGTTTACGGCATCGGCGACATCGCCAAGCTGGGTCGCGTGGGCGTCAAGGCATTCGGCATGTTCATCCTGACGACGGCACTCGCGATCACCCTGGGAATCACGATTGCCAGCATCGTCGGTCC
>JANQGP010000135.1 GCA_028277265.1 Woeseiaceae bacterium
TCTTTGTGTGTCTCTTGGCGATGTCGAAACACGAACTCGCGACTGGGAATCACCACAATATGGAGCTGAAAGCCCAGCGTGTCGGAAATTCCGGCCATGAACTCCATGGCCTTCTTGGTTACGCTCAAGCCGCATCTGTTGGCAGCGATGTCCAGGTCCAGGAGCTGGGTCCTGAATCCGGGTGTCAGCACGTACGTTTCCTGATTGAGGGTGGCGACATCCATGTCGGGCACGCCCGCTGTCACGCAGCGCATCACGGCCTGTTCCCGGCTCAGCCCTTCTGCGCGTCGAAGCTTGCGCACCTCCGTGAGCCGACGCCGGCAATCCGGGTCGAAGGCGAAATCGATATCGGCCCATTCCTCGTCCCAGAACTTCTTGGCCAATCTGGAATGGCTCTTCTTGCAGTGCGTGAAAGCTTCGTTGATGTCGTTGCCCGTATAGATGCAGACATAGGCCGCCTTGACGGCCGTGTTGGCGTACTTGTCGAGGGCCATGGCGTACTCCAGCACGCCCCAGCCTCCCATGGCGACACTGTAGACGTCGTGGTTGTAGGCCGTGTCGAGCAGACAGGGCCAGCTCGCGCTGGCAGCCACGCCAGCCCCGTAGACCTGGGAATCGCCGATGATGAGATGGGCCGGATCGGTGCGCGCGACACGGTTGCGAAACCCGTTCTCGTCGTGTCCGGGGTAGCCGATCCTGCCGACCGTATGCCATTCGGCGTCGTACTCGAAGAACCGCATTGTCGAGCTCTCCATCACCTACCGGGTCCGAACCGTCATCGAGCTTCGTGCTCAATCGAGATCGTCATCGAGCTCGCTCATCGATATATCTGGCTCGCTCTGGCGCGATTTTATCAATTGGAAGTTCCCGATATAGAGAGAATCCAGGTTTGTATTCATGAAGCAGCGAATTGCGTCCGCCGGTGAGCAGACGATCGGCTCGCCTCGCACGTTGAAGCTCGTGTTCACGAGCAGCGGAACGCCCGTCTTCCTGAAAAAATTGTCTATCAGGCTGTAGTATTTGTGATTCGATTCATTCGTGACGGTCTGGACGCGGGCGGAATAATCCACGTGTGTGACGGCCGGTATCTCCGATCGCGCGACGTTCAGCCTGTCCATTCCGACCAGTTCCTTTTCGCTTTCGCTCAATGATCTGCATCTCTTGGCGTGAACGTTCGTGACGAGCAGCATGTACGGGCTCTCCACCTCCAGGTCGAACCAGTCGCCGGCCTGCGCACGCAACACGGAGGGCGCGAAGGGCCGAAACGACTCCCGGTGCTTCACCTTGAGGTTCAAGGTCCTCTGCATGGTCGGGGACCTGGGATTCGCCAGGATCGAACGGTTCCCGAGCGCCCGGGGCCCGAACTCCATGCGGCCCTGAAACCAGCCGACCGCCTTGTCTTGCGCGAGATCGGTGGCGGCCTGTTCCACCAGTTCGCTCCAGTGCAGACGGCTGAACACGGCCCCGGCATCGCGGAGCGCGCTCTCGATCTCGGCGTCGTCGAACGAGGGACCCAGATAGGATCCGTTCATGGCATCATCCGAAGCAGGGACGCGCGGAGATCCCGTCAGCCCGTAGTAGGCGTAGAGGGCGGCGCCCAGCGCGCCGCCCGCATCGCCCGCCGCAGGCTGTATCCAGATCTGGTCGACCGCGCCGGCTTTCAGGAGTTTGCCGTTGGCCACACAATTCAACGCGACGCCTCCGGCCAGACAGAGAGTCCGCAAGCCGGTCTCGCGCACGCTATTGGAGGCGAGTCTCAGGATCACCGTCTCGGCAACCTTCTGCACCGATGACGCCAGGTCCATATGGTCTTGCCGCAGCGGCTCTCTGGCGCTTCTTCTGTTGCCGCCGAACAGGGTATCGAACGACTCGCTGAACATCCTGGGCGACGTATCGAAGCTGAAATAGTCCATATTCAGTTCGAATGACCCGTCTTCCTTGACGTCGATGACCTCTTGCATGAGCTTCCGGAAGTGCTTGGGCTCGCCGTAGGGCGCCAGCCCCATCACCTTGTATTCGCCGGAGTTCACCTTGAAGCCCAGGTAAGAGGTCATTGTCGCATAAAGCAAACCCAGGGAGTGTGGAAATCGGATCTCCTTGTTCAGCTCGATCGTATTGCCGCGTCCCACACCCTGCGTGGTGGTCGAGAACTCGCCGACGCCATCGACGGTCAGGATCGCGGCGTCCGCAAAAGGGGAGGGGAAGAAAGCGCTCGCCGCATGACTTGCGTGATGCTCCGTGAACAAGATTCGTTTCTTCCAATCGATTTCGGGAGCAAATTCGGAAAAATACGACGCAATGTTGCGTTTTTGCCAGATTTTTTCGGATAGCCAGGTTCGGATTGCTTCGTCGTAGAATCCCCTGCTCTTGGGATATGATCGAACAATCGTTTGCAGTATGCGCAGGAATTTCTTCAGCGGCTTTTCGTAGAACACGACGTAATCAATGTCGGAGGCCGTATAATTCGCATATCGAAGGCATGCGGATATTGCCTGACTCGGAAAAGAGCTGTCGTTTTTTATCCGGGAAAACCGCTCCTCTTGAGCCGCTGCAATGATCTTCCCGTCCTCGACAATGGCGGCGGCGCTGTCATGGTAGAATGCGGAGAGGCCCAATATGATCATCAGCGCTACCGTCGCGGTCGTGTTGTGGTGCAGCCCGGAAGGTGCCTATGTGTCGTTGCGTCCGTGCGGTCCGGATGCGTCGCCCGCTGTTCGAAT